>NZ_CALCYR010000299.1 GCF_937906425.1 uncultured Methanobrevibacter sp.
AAATAAAAATTTTATTTTATTTAAGGTTTTTTTTTAAAATAAATTAAATCATATTTAATTTTATATTTAAAAAACATTTTTCTTTTTTGAATTTTAAAAAATAATTAGTTTGAAATTCCATTCAATAGAATGTCTATAAAATCATTACAGTACTGATTTATGTCTCCTTTAGGATCTTTATCAAAGACTTTCCAAAGCACGATGGATTCGAATAAAATGCTGAAAACGTTTAAGGCGAGAACATTGTAATTTAGTTCTCTCATTTCACCCATTTCCATTTTTAACTTGAAAAAACCGCTTAATTTTGAAATGACTTTGGATGTGATCCTATTTATATAGTCATTTTCAATAGGAATAATCTCGGTTTCCTGCAATCCTATTTTGATGATGTTTACTTCATCATTGGACAAGTTAATAACTGCATTGAATCTTGATTTGATATAATCCTCTATGGATATATTCTCATCATAATCAAAGATTTCATCTAGCAAGTCAAGAAGATATTGGAAATAAACTTCCTTTACCTCATTTAAAAGGTTTTTCTTGTTTTTGAATTTCCTGAATATGGTAACTTCGTTTACTCCCGCCTCATTGGCTATTTTGCGGGTTGTTGTTTTGGAAATCCCATTTTCCTTTAAAAGGGTAAAAGTAGCATTGATGATTTTATCTTCAGTACTTTCATCTTTAAGTTTCATAATGTAAGTAAGTACTTGCATACATATAAATCTTTCGATGAATAATCGGATGTATCTATAAAAATATTGATATTTTTTAAAAATAGATTGTTTTTAGTTTAAATTCTTGTTTTTAAACTTATTTAATTGTGGTTGTGTTTTTTTTTTAGTTTAAATTCTTGTTTTTAAACTTATTTAATTGTGTGCAAAAAGTAAAAAAAATAAAAATAGGGATTAATTGGAAAATTATTTATTTAACATGGTTTTTGAATTTATTATGGCTATTTCCAATTTCTCTTTAAATTCAAAAAATTCATCCTGTGATAAAAAGTCAAAAACTTCCATCTCCCATTTGTCCTTATATTCAGAGATTTCATCAACTAGCTTTTCACCCTTGGGATTGATGGAGATTATATTTTCACGCTTGTTTTCAGGATTCACATTCCGTTTTATATACATGTTTTCCTCCAGTTTTTTTATAAAACGTGTTATAAGTCCTTCTGAATAATGCAAATGTTCTGCAAGTTCCTTTTGACTTATCTTATCATGTTTTTTCAAGACAAATAAAATTGGAATTTGGCCAATCTGGATATCGTCCTCTTCCAGATTTTTCTCCATGTATTCATTATAATTCTTTTTCATTAGGGAAAGCAATGCTGGAATTGGCATTTCCCTTAAAATTGAATCAAAATTCTGGCTGTTTGCACAGGAATCTCCAAATCCTTCTTTGCTATTTTCTGACATCTAAAAACTCCTTAATACTTGCTGTTTAGTCCATTAATCATTAAAATAGCTTCTGTTTCTCTTTAGGTAGTAATTTATATAGATATATCCAATAATTGAACCTAAACTCATGCCGATTACCAATCCTACATAAATTCCAATAGCTCCCCATCCAAATGCAAATCCGAATAGCCATGCAAAGATTACTTCAGTTATGAAGGAGCGGAATATGGTTAATGCAAGGGATCTTGTTCCCTTTCCCATACTTTGGAAAATGTTTCCGGATATTGCTCCCAATGGCATTAGAAGGAGGAAGAAACAAAGGATTCTCAGTGCCTCAACAACTCTTGGAGCCAATAGTGCACTGTCTGTTGAATAGGAGAATATATATGATAATGGATCTGCAAAAATGAAAAATGTTGCACAGACAATTATTGAAGATGCAAGACCTAATTTTACCCCATAGTTCAATGCGGTCTTAAGGTTTTCATAGTTTTTCGCTCCATATGCAGCTCCTCCTACAGTCAATGCAGCTATTCCAATTCCTATAATCGGTGCAATTCCAACTGAAACAAGTCTCCATGTGGCAGTATATGCAGCTACAGCAACTGTTCCTGAAAGTATGGTCAGCCAGTAATTCATTAAGATTGATACAAATGAAACGATGAATTGTTCAATACTTGCAGGAATTCCAACCACCAGAATATCCTTATATATTGTGAGATTGGTTTTATATTCTTTCATCTTAATTTCAAGGAAGCTGTCCCTTTTAATAAACATCCAATAAGCCATAGGTACTGCTGCAAATGTTCCTGCAAGCACTGTTGCAATGGCAGCTCCTCCAACACCTAGATTCAATCCATAAATGAATATTGGATCTAAAATCATGTTTATTCCAGCATTTAATATTAAGGGATAGGATGCCCTTTTGATTTCTCCTTGAGAACGGAATATTGCAGCCATCATTGCAGGTAAAAATACTGAAAATGAACCTAGAATTACGATTGTGGCATAGGTCATTGTTTCATTCAATACATCACTTGCACCCATTGTGATAAGGAGCGGCTTTAGAATCACAAGGATTAAAATGGTTGTAAGCACTGTAACGATTATGCTTAACATTATTGAGTGAATTGCACTGTTTCCGGCATTTTCATACTCCTCAGCACCAATATATCTTGCAATTAAACTGTTGGAACCTGCTCCAAGTCCATTTGCAAATCCTACCATTGCAAGAAAGAGAGGTGTTACGAATCCTACAGCTGCCAGTGGTCCTGGACCTAGTCCAGCTACCCAAATCCCGTCGATGATGTTGTTCATCATCATGAAAAGGTTACTTATGATAATAGGCAAGGCCAATTTGTTTATGGCCTTTTGCGGATGATTTACGATTAAGTCTATGTCTTCATTTTCGTTCATATTAATCTCCTTAACTCTTTACAAGTAAACTATGTATTTTATTTTATATAAATGTAAATAAAAAAGGACTAATATAAATAAAAAAGGACTCTATTTTAAATAAAAAGGATTAATCTAAATAAAAAAGGACTCTATTTTAAATAAAAGGATTAATCTTAATGAAAAAGGACTAATCTAAATAAAAAATGACTAGTTTTTTGAGTTTAATTATTGAATAATATTTTAATGGATTATGCATATTAAAAAAATTTCATTCAGTGCTTAAATTTATTAATGTCAAATTTTAGAAATTAATATAGGATTTGATATTTTATGACTAAAAATAAATCAAAGCGCATTTTCTATTTTGATGCATTAAGGGCTGTTGCAATAATCACTGTAATTGTTGTACATGTTTATGCAGTTACAAGAATGCATGTGATTGGTGATTATGCTCCAATTCCATCACTTCGGTGGATTTTTGCTCAAATAACTGGAAACAACTTTAGGATTGGAGTGGATTTGTTCCTTATGCTTGCAGGTGCATTGTCTTTAGGTAGGCAATGGACAATCAGGGAATTTTTAGGGAAAAGAATTCCTCGTATTGTAGAGCCTTTTCTTTTTTGGGGATTGATCACAGGAATAATTGCAATAATAATATCCTATTACTTTGGTTTTAAGTTCATATTCTATTTTGATACAAACTCAATCATTCGTTTCATGTATGGAGTGTTTATGGCAAAATCTCCGGGATTTTCACCTTACTGGTTCTTTTGGATGATTTTGGGAACTTATCTTATAATGCCTATTTTCAATAAGTGGCTTGCCAATTGTGAAATGGAAGAGGTTGAATATTTCCTCTTTTTCTGGTTGATAACATGTCTATTTGACTTTACCCTAAATATTGATTTTCCAATCAAGTTATCCTACTTTACAAGTCCTTTAGGTTTGGTTGTTTCAGGGTATTACTTGCGCCACACCAAAAGGAAGATTCTAAATAATCCCTACTTTGCCTTGGCTCTGATTATTCTTTCAGGACTTTTAATAGTAGTCATTACAACAGCATATTCCTATCCAGGATTTTTCAAGACAATAAACAGATATTCAATACCTATAACATTGGAGGTAATTGGAGTATTTCTATTGTTTAAGAATTTCAATAAGTTTAACTTAAATTGGGGATTTTTAAAAAGAGAGGACAGTTGGTTTAGGAAATTCGTTAATCTGACTGCTAAGTACAGTTATGGAATCTATCTGATTCAAGGATTGTTTTTATGTGTTTATGCTCAAATAGTTCCTTATTATGAGTTTTACAGTTTGGTAATTGTCTTGACTCTTTTAATTTTGTTTAGCTCCTTAATAACTATGCATTTATTGAATAAGGTAAAATATGTAAACAGATTTATTGGCGCTAAATAATTTATTATTTTTTTATTTTAAATTCATTTCGTTACTTTATTTATTTTTTTAAATAAATTCAATAATTTTTATTATTATTTTATTTTAAATTTTTCTTGAAATTGTTTTCAAAAATAACTGTAAAATTCACTTATTTTTTTACAAATTTTAATAAAATACAAAATTTTTATATAATAAATTAAACTAATATTTTATTATTAAGATTATAAAAAATATTATAAATTTTTTTAATTATTTTATTAATTTTTTTATTAATTTTTTTATTAATTTTTTTATATTTCTTTATATTTCTTTATAAGATGTTTATTCTTAATTTAAAGAATATTCCATTATCATTTAACAGTTAAAAATTATTAGGAGTGGATTTGTCTGACAAAATATATTGTAATAACAGGAGGAGTAGTTAGTTCCATTGGAAAAGGAATTACTTCAGCGTCCATTGGACGTATCTTGCGTTCATATGGTTTGCATGTAGCAGCTATTAAGATTGACCCTTATTTGAATTGGGATTCCGGAACCTTAAACCCATATCAACATGGTGAGGTTTTTGTAACCTATGATGGTATGGAAACAGATCTTGATTTAGGTCACTATGAAAGGTTTTTGGATGTTGAACTTCCAGGAATTTCAAACATTACTACAGGAAAGGTTTATCAGTCTGTTATTACTAAGGAAAGAAATGGTGATTTCTTAGGTGCTTGTGTACAGATTATCCCTCATATCACCAATGAAATCAAGGAAATGATCCGTGAAATTTCCGCCAAGGATGACTATGATGTGGTTCTTGTTGAACTTGGAGGTACTGTAGGGGACATTGAAAGTCAACCATTCTTAGAGGCATTAAGACAATTGAGAAACGAGGAAGGCTCTGACAATGTAATGTTTGTTCACGTAACCTTCGTTCCTTACTTGAATGCTGCCGGTGAATTCAAGACAAAACCAACCCAACACTCTACAAAGGAATTAAGAAGTATGGGTATTAACCCTAACATGATCGTTTTAAGAAGTCAGGAACCTATTGATGATGACCTTAAAAATAAAATTGCCCACTTCTGTGACGTTGAACCAAAAGCTGTTGTAAACACTCCTGATGCACAATCAATCTATGAAGTTCCTCTGGTTTTAGACAGAGAGAATGCAGGCCAATACATTTCCGATAGAATAAAATTGGGAATTGACTTTGAAAATGATAAAAACACTCTTGATGAATGGGCAGAGGTTGTAAATGCCTTAAAAATCCAAGATCCTGATGTTAAGATAGGCATTGTTGGAAAATATGTTGAATTGGAAGATGCATATATCAGTATTAGAGAATCTCTACATCATGCTGCAGCTAAAATCGGAGCTAAAATGAAAATTGAATATCTTTCCTCCGATGTTGATGTGGAAGATGATGATGAATTGGCCAAATTTAAAGAGGAGCTTTCCAAATTCGACGGAATCCTAATCCCTGGAGGATTTGGAGAACGTGGTGTTGAAGGCAAGCTTCAGGCTGTTGACTATGCAATTGAAAATGAGGTTCCTATTTTCGGTATCTGTTTAGGTATGCATTCAATGGTAATTCAATTTGCAAGAAGAATCGGTATGGAAAATGCTAACAGTACTGAATTCAATACAGAAACTCCATATCCTGTAATTGACATGATGGAAGAGCAAAAGAAAATCAAGAAAATGGGCGGAACCATGCGTTTAGGTGCCTATGATTGTAAATTGCTTGAAGGCACAAAGACTATGGAAGCTTATGGAGAGGAAAATATTCAGGAAAGACATAGGCATAGATTTGAATACAACAATGAGTATAGGGACATTTTAACTGAAAACGGTCTTCGCATTGCTGGAACAACTCCTGATGATTTCTTGGTTGAAATTGTGGAATTGCCTGACCATCCTTGGTTTATCGGATGTCAATTCCATCCTGAATTTAAATCCAGACCAAATAAGGCACATCCATTGTTTGCTTCATTTGTTCAAGCAGCATTTGATAATAAATAATTAATTTATTATCTTTGATTCTTTTTTATTTATTTTAAATTCTTTTTAACTCTTTTTTTTATTATTTTAATTCTTTTTTTTACTTTTTTTTAGTTTAATTTATTTTTAATTCTTTTTTTACTCTTTTTTTATTATTTTAATTTCTTTTTAACTTTTTTTATAAGTTTAAATTCTTTTTATTATTTTAATTTTTATTTTATTCTCACTCTTTTTTTAAATGTCATTTTTGTGTTTTTGCACAATTGCACAATTGTGTTTTTGTGCATTTACACGATTGTGCTTTTTTTATTTTTCTTTTTTTCGCATTTCAAAATCTTTTATATTCTATTAAGTTCAATTTATAAACATATTTCTAAAATAAATCTATGGAGGGTTTATATGAGTGAAAAGGATAAAATTAATAAGAATAATAAAGATATTGGAAAAACAATTGCAACGAAAGTTCCAATAAATGTCTATGAAGAGCTTGTATCCTTGGTGGATATTGGTGCTTTTTTAAGCATTTCAGATTTTCTAAGGGAAGCTATTCGTGATTATTTAAAAGTATATAAGGTTTCACGAATGAGAGATATAGATTATAATGAAGCAAAAAAGGAAATTTTATCTTATTTTATCAAATACCAAAATTGTTATTTGGATGAATTGGCTTTAAATCTTGATTTGGATTTTGAATTGGTAAATTTTATTTTAATGGATTTGGTAAGTGAGGGTAAGATAGTCAGGTTAATCACCGATGAGGAGATCTTTGAAAAATTGTTTAATGGTGAAGTTGATTATTCTAAATTGGTTGATGAGGGAAAACTAATTAAATTCAAGGGAAAACGTTTGATTGTTGAATCAAAGTCTAGGGATAATGATTACATTTCATTAAACTACAATTTTAATGACAGATTGATTTCCAAATCAAAGGGGATGATTGTGGGTGACGCATCTGTAATTGTTTCTGACTTCTATAGCTATGTTGGAAATTAATTATTTTCCCTTTATTTTTATTTTTTTTTTAATCTTTTTTTAGTATTTTGAAGTTATTTTTTAATAAAACTTATTTTTAAATCTTTTTTTTAATAAAACTTTATTTAAAATCTTTTTTTAATAAAACTAATTTTTTCTTGTTTTATAGTAAAATAGTAATTAAATCTTTTTTTTCACATTTTTTAAATTTTTACAAACGATTTCAATTTTTTCAATTTTTTTAAATTCTATTATCAAATTAAATTTTTGCCATCTAATTAAATTTTATTGCTTTTTTTAAATTTTCCCATTTTAATTAAATTTTCCTATTTGAATTTAATTTTACGTTTTAAAATCAATTTTTTATTATTTTTAAATTTTAACAACATAAAATCAATATTTCATTGAAAAAAACCATAACTTTAAATATTTAAAGAAACTAATACTTATTTGTCTTAGGTTAATCAATTCGGATACAAAAAATAAAATTTCACCAAAAAATAGTTTAACCTAAGCGCCTATAAAGAATTGGATTAAAAAGAATTTTTTAGTCAAAAACTAAGATTTATTTGATGGGTCCTATAGAAGATTCACACCTCCTTATCCATTAAATAAATCTTTAATTAATAGGATGTCTCAAAGTTCACCTCCTGAATTTAATCCATTCTATTAATTTCAAATGATGTAGGATTGGACTTTATTATTGGAAAATTTTGAAAGTATTTAAATATTTTTAAACAAATTCCATATAAAATCTTTCTTCGCTTAAATCATATATTAAGGGATTTGTTTTAAAAATAGCATTAATAGTTTGAATCTTGATAATATTTTATTTAGTTAAATTCAGATAATATGTTCTCGATTGTAGTTAATTTTAGTTTATTCTTTGTTTTGGTCATTTTAATAGTGGCCAGTAGTTATGATTTAAGATTTGCGATAGTTCCCAATAAATTAAGTCTTATCCTAATATCATTTGCTATTCTAATCAATATGATCTTTTCAATTTTATTGAATAGTTTCAGCTATTTTTTATTCTCTTTAATTCTAGCTCTTTTTGTTTTTTTAATCTCTCTATTACTTTGGAATATCAATTTTTGGGGTGGTGGTGATTTAAAGCTCTTTGTAGGCATGGCATTGTCATTATCCTTTTTGGAGTTGAACAATTCTAAATTGACTTTATTTTATCCAATATTTGATTTGAAAAATAGTGTTAATTTTCCAGATCTTGCACTGGCCTTAAATCATTTCAATTATATAAACCAGTTTATATTTTATCCCAGAATATTTTCCATACTTTTCAATGCTATTTTAATGGTTTTTCCATTGCTCTTCATTTGGATTCTAATTCAAATACATAGGAAAAATGACTTAAAGATAATTTTTATTTTGGCAGATTTTATATTTGTATATAAAAGCCTGATTTATAATAGAAAATTTTATGGATTTAAGTATTTGGAAGAATTGACAAACAAAACCATTGATAAAAAAGATTTAAAGGAAGGAATGGTCTTAAACAAGTATTATTTTACAAATGAAAAGGCATATCATCTGATAAAGTATGCAAGAGATGATTATGAGGAGTCTTTAGACTCGGAGGATTTGCCTAGGACGGATTTTTTGGAGGTCAATCTTGATGCATATAAGGTGAAAGGATCTAATCATTATTTCTTGAAGTCATCTAGTATGCTTGGTTTAACGGGAGATGATTTAAAAATCCTGAATTGCTTTTTTGAAAAGGGATATCTTGATGATGATAAGTTTAAAATAAAAATGGGAATTCCCTTTGTTCCTGCATTGACAATAGCTTTCGTGGTCTTTTTAGTATTCGGCGATTTGATTTATATTATTTCCCATACATTATTTTAATGGCTTGTTTTAATTTTTAATTTTAATTTTTAAGTTTAAGTTTAATTTTAATTTTTAATTTTAGTTTAATTTAAATTATTAAGTTTAGTTTAATTTAAATTATTAAGTTTAATGTTAATTTACCAATTAAATTTTCATATAAAGTTTAATTTATTTTTTAAATTTGATTTTAAGTATAATTTATTTTACTTCAGGTGTTTAAATGATTAAAAATCTTTTAAATTTTTATAATAAAAATATTTCATTAAATAATAAAGAAAAATCTTTTAAAAAATTAAATATTAAAGAAAAACTTTTAGAAATATTATATTTTAAAGGAAACACTTTAAAAAAGTTTAATAATAAAGAAAAACTTTCATTAAACTTAAATAATAAAGGACAACTCTCATTGGAATATATAATTAGCATAATGATGGTGATTCTAATAATCACTTTAGTTACAATTCCTCTACTTTCAATAACAATTGACTATTCCAAGGACATAATTGATTCTCTAAATGCAAAAAATGAATTAAATAAGATTGCTGACGCAATTGACTTTTCCTATAATTCAGGTAAGGGATCCAAAAGAATTGTCTTGGTAAATTTCAACCAGGATGTAAATATTCATTTTACATCTAATTCGGATGGAGGATTTGCTTATCTAAATCTTAACTTGTCTGATTCATCTAAACGGATTAGTGTTGACTATGACTGTTCTAGTTTAAATTCAAATATTCAGCTTTCAAAGGGATTTCATAAGATTTTGGTTGAATGGAATGATGATTCTGGTTTGATGGAAGTTTCAAAATTAGTTTAATCAATAAATTTACATTATTTTTTAATTTATCCTTGTTTAGTCTTTTTTAATATAATTTTTATTCATTTTTTATAAACTGTTTTTTAATTTTTTTCAATGTTTTTTTAATTTTCATAAGATTTATTAATAAAAATTCTTAATATATAGTAATAGATAAAATTTCTTATCTTTTGAAAACCTTTATATAGGTTTAATGTTTATTATTATTAAAAAATATAAAAATTTATTAAAAGAGTTGATTTCAGATGGATTTGATTGCCGGAATTATATTTGTAATTCTTTTCATTATAATAATGGTTTTCGCCTTCTCCATGGGCATATTGTCACCTTTGGTCGGCAGAAGGGAAATTGTTTCCATTATTGCAATTGGTTTTTTGCTTGGTGCTATAGGAGGATATTTCTTTATTTATCCTATTTATGAAGAGACCCCATATGTAATAGGCAATTTGGAGGGATTGTTTACCATGGACAGTGAGGTAATCAACCTTAATATTCCATCAACCTCAAACATCAGTGATGTTACCACTAAAATTTCCAATCATGCTGGCGTTAATTCAGTTAGCACAAATGGTTTTGAGCTGAAAACGGGTAATATCAATAATAATACGAGGTATATAATCAATGAGCATCTTAAGGCAGATTCTGAAATTGATACCTTTACCGTAGGTGAAAATAACATTTCTGTAGACTTGAAAAATGAGGCCAGTTCAACAACCACACTTGGTTCATTGGTAAATTGGCTATCAAACACTGCAGGAATTGGATCTGAATTTGCATTTGTTCATATTCAGGTCAAGGTAAATGCCAATGATGTTCTTGAGGTAAGGGATTACTTGAAGGAAAACCATTATACAATAGTTTCCATTGAAGGTCCTGTCCAAGATTCCATACATTATTATTCAAATCATTTGGTTCCTAATTATGTTATAATGTTTATAACAGGTATTCTTGGTGTTATTGTGGCAATTGCAGGAATTTATGTAGAGTCATTAACCAATTTTACTAGGAAAATAAGAAGAAAAAGGGCATAAGCTTTTATCTTTAATGATTTTCTTTATTTATTCTTGTAAGTAATTTTAAAGAATTTTTATATTTTTATATTTTTATTTTTTTAAGTTTTTAAGTTTTTTATTCTAATTTGTTTTTATTAGGATTTTAAAAGTTTTTTTTATTCTAATTTGTTTTTTATTAGGATTTGCAGTGGTTTTTTTATTCTAATTTGTTTTTTATTAGGATTTTAAATATTTTTTTTTATTCTAATTTGTTTTTATTAGGATTTTAAAAGTTTTTTTTATTTATTTTTCATTATTAAAGGGGGTAAAAAATGGGAAATGACCGTCATATGGACTTTAGGTCCGAATCAAGGTTTAAAAGATTTATTAAAAATACAGACAACATTAAATGTATTGTCGGTTGGATTTTAATTCTTTTAATATGTCTTATTGCAGTTTTTGCATTGTCAAATTTTATCCAAATTCCTGGAAATGATAATTCTGTATTGAATTCTTCAGATATTGATGACAGTGATGATTCTGTTGATTTGGATGGGGTTGAAGAGGATTCTGATGATTTAAGTGATTATGGTAATGGATATGAAAATGATTCTGATCTTGATGATGATTTGTCTGACGATTCTTCGGATGGATTATACACCAGTATTCCAACTTCAGATGATTATGACTCAAGTTCTGATGTAAAAAATCATTCCTTATAATTTTTTTGTTTTAATTAAATATTTTTTTAATTTATTTTATTTTATTTTCTTTATTTTTATTTTCTTTATTTTTATTTTATTTTCTT
>NZ_CALCYR010000300.1 GCF_937906425.1 uncultured Methanobrevibacter sp.
ATTAATTTTTAATTATTTTTTAAGGCTTTTTTTAATTTTTTTAATAGTTTTTAATTTAATTAATTTTTTAATTTTATTAAAATCAATTTCTGATTAATTTATTGCCTATCTTTAAAAATCAATGATTCATTTGAAGGATTCTTCGTAAATCTTCATTAAAAAGCTTGCAAGAGATACAATATCCATTCTATTATGTTCAACTATAGGAATTAAAGGTCCAATATTTCCCTCTTCAAGATAAGTTTCATAATATTCAGGTATATATGCTCCCGGAACATCATCCTCCCTTTTAATATTAAAAAGATGCTCTTCAATTGTTGTTAATTTACAATCGGGAAGTGTTTCCTTCCATAAGTTACGTGCCGGATAAATTAAATCATAATGAATCTGGTCTAGATAATAGTCCATTCTAAAGTAATTAGCCCTATTTTTTATGTAAGGAATGTCAAAACTAGACCCATTATATGTAACGTGTACGCTTGAATTGTCTAAATGGGACAGATAGGCTTCTATAAGAGCAGGTTCTTCAGATAAATCCCTTAATAAATATTGGTTTGTTTCTATGTATTTTCCCTTTATCTCTGCAATTCCAATAAGGATTATTGGCATATTGGAAAGTCCCATTGTTTCAATATCCATAAATTTTAAGTTATATGGGTCAAGAGAGCTTAATGCTCTAATGGGATAATTTTTACTTTTAGGATTATCATTATTGGAAGTTGAATAAGAGTTTTGACTTATCTCCTTAAAAAATTCATATTCCTTTACAAAACAGTCTTTTTCTATTTTTTCAATTGCAGTTTCCGCCTTTTTGGAATATTTTTCATGGTTTAAAAGATCATAAAGATTTTCATATCCCTTTTCCTTAAGTTTTATTTCATTCACACTGCCAATTCCAGGAATAATTTTCAGATTTTCAATTAATTCCTTTTTAATCTCATCCCTTTTATTTTTAATAGAAAAATCGATTTTTTCCTTATGAAATATTCTTAAGGTTTCCCCATAGATGTTTTCCACTACTTCGCTTCCTTCAATGTCCATTAAATCCCAATCATTGTATTTGTTCATTAATCCCTCTTTTAATTTTATAAAATAAGTTGGAGAGCTTTTTATAGCTTTTTCCAAAGTTTCCTTTGATGGATTTGCTGAACTTAATGACTGGGATAAAATCCTTTCCAGATACTTTTCATGTTCACTTCGTCTAGACATACTAATCGTGGTGAGTATTTTTTGAAAATAATGCAAATATTTAAATTTAAAATATTTTAAACAAATTAAAAAAATTTTAATATATTTTAAAATTATTAAAATTATTAAAATTATTAAAATTAATTAAAAATTATTTAAATTTATTATAAATTATTATAAATTATTAAAAATTATTATAAGTTATTTTAATTTAATATAAAGTACTAAAAATTATTTAAATTTGTTAAAAAAATATTAAAATGAGTTAAATAAGATAAAATAATAAAAAAATAAGTAATTGATTATTCATTTAAATAATCAATATGGAAAGTTATATAAGTGTAAGGAGCTTCACAGCAAGGTACAACGTCTCTTAAACTTAAACTTACATTACCGAATTTACTCAAATAATCTTCAATTTCTCTTTTAACAGTCTTTACTTTGGAAGGATCATGAATTCTAACATTTCCTAAAAAGCTAGTTCCCTTTGAAGTGTTCATGACTGAAATCCCATCCATTCTATAAGGCAATCCATATTTTTCCAAAATCCCATTAATGTCCTCATTAACTGTTTCTTGCAATTGTTTTTTATTTTCAGAATTTAATTCCATATTTTCACCTTATTTAGATGATTAATAATATATTTCATTCAAATCTATTTAAATTTTTATTTTCTTACACATTATCAGATGAATAATTTAATATTTTCTTTTATTTGATCAGATTAATATTTTAATATTTTCTTATAGTTTGTTTGATTAATATTTTAATATTTTCTTTTAGTTTATCAGATTAATAATTAATGATTTAGGCCTTAAGTTCAAAATAAAATTCATTTGCCAATTCATGTCCAGGTTCAATTGAAATTGCCTTTTTAACAAAAGAAATAGCTCCATGACTATCTCCCTGTATATGAAGTATTCTTCCAATATAATAATAAACGTCTGCATTCTGATTGTCATATTTGATGATAATGTTTGTTAAAATCTCTTTTGCAATTGAATAATTTTCCTTTTCAAATTCAACTAAAGCCTCATTGAAATCTTCACTAAATGCATCTATCTTTTCTTCATTTTCTTTTAATTCTCTGTTAAGGGCATTTTCCTCATTTTCTATAAATTCTCCCTCAATGATTTTTTCTTTATTTTCAGAATTAAGCATTACATAGCCGTCATTTTCACCATTAACTATTTTAAAATCCTCATTTTCCTTTTTAACAATGTCCTGTTCCAATCTCTCCAATTCTTCAGGGGAAAGTTTATTCATCTCATCCCAGATATAATCCAAAATGTATTCGGTTGCCTTCTTATGCAAAGGCTTATTATCATTGCCGCATTTTGGAGAATAGATACAAGAAGGACATCCATTTTTACATTCACATGTTTTTAGCAGGTTTCTGGTGGATTCAGTTAATTCCTTAAAGACTTCCATTGCCTTTTCACAGATTCCGATTCCCCCTTCGTAAGCGTCATAAATGAAAATGCTTGCTTCCTGTGTGTCTTCGTGATAATTGGTTGAGAGTCCTCCAATATCAAATCTGTCACACATTACATGAAGTGGGAATAATCCAATCAATGCATGTTCTGTTCCGTGCAATCCTCCTGCAAATACCTTATCATCATCCTCATATTCTTCCTCAAGCTTTTCTCTGACACTATCCGGTATTGTAAACCAAATTCCCTTTGTTTTGAATTTCAATGGAGGCAAGTCAATAAGATATTCCCCAACTCTTTTGGAAAATTCCATAAGTCTGTACTTATAGTAATCCTCCTCTACCTCAAGTTCACCAAAGTGGACTGTAAATGCTCCGATTTTATATTTTTTAATTTTTCTAATGATTTTTGTATTTGTTCTCTTTAATGCAACTGTATGTGAATGAACATCCCTTTTTGTTACATTGATGAATTTTGTTTTTAAATCAACCTTATTTACAATATATGTTTGGCCCTTATTGATTAGAATGGCTCCCTCGTGAGCTTCCCTATACATATTGGCCTTTTCCATATGTTCAATAATGTTTTTTCCATTCATGACTGTAAATATTTCATTTGAAATCTGGTCAAGTGAGAATCTGAATGAAGGGCTGTCATCATATGGGTAAATATAGATTCCATTTCCTGTCTTTTTCAAATCCCTGTTTCTAATGATTTGCTCAAGGAATTCCTCATCAACATTAAAGTCTTTTTCAATCTCATCCATTGTCAATGCCAATTCATTTGCCGCACATATGATGTGATTTTTTAATAGCTTTTCATTATTCAAGTCAATAACAACATTTTCATGAGGCTTGTCAAAGAAAAATTCGGGATTTTTCATATAATACTGATCCAGCTGATTTTCAAATGCAACAAGAATGACAAGGGATTTCTGTTTGGATCTTCCACTTCTTCCACCCTGTTGCCATGTTGAAATCATGGAGCCAGGGAATCCTGAAATGATTACAGCATCCAAACTTCCAATATTTATTCCCAATTCCAATGCATTGGTACTGGTTACTCCTAAATATTCTCTTGATTTTAAACCATCCTCAATTTCCCTTCTGTCCTCTGCCAAATAACCTGCCCTATAAGCAGCAATCTTGTTTACATCCCTTTTTCTAATTGAACTGATGTCATTTTTAGTCCATAATGCAATAAGTTCTGCAATCTTTCTTGAGGATGTAAAGCATAATGTTTGAATATTCTTTAATATGAGATAAAGGAAGATTCTTTCTGTTTCCTGGTGAACAGAACCGGTATAATCATCATCAAACTCTGATTTTGACTTTTTTGAAGGTAACTTGTAGGGATTGTATAGAATAAAGTCCTTTTCTCCACTTGGAGAGGTGTCATTGTCGATTAATTCAAATTCCTCACCAGTCAGTTTCTCTGCAAGTTCAAGTGGATTTGCAAGGGTTGCTGATGATAGGATGAATTTAGGTTCTGATCCGTAGAATTTTGCAATTCTTTTAAGTCTTCTAATTAAAAATGCTACATTTGATCCGAAAATTCCCTTATAATAATGTGCCTCATCAATGATAATGTATTTTAGATTTGAATAGAATCTTTTCCATTGATGATGCCAAGCTAAAATGTGATGAATCTGATAGGGGTTAGTAAGTATGATTCTTGATTCTTGACGGATATTGTAACGTTTTGATTTAGGTGTATCTCCGTCATAAGGGTTTGGTTTGATATCCAAGTCCAATTCCTTTTCATATTTTCTTAAAACCTTTAGTTGATCGTAGGATAATGCCTTAGCAGGATAAATGTATAATGCACATGCATCATTATCATTAATCAGCTCTTCAAGAACAGGTAAATTAAAGGCCAATGTCTTTCCGCTTGCTGTAGGTGTTGTAATGATGATGTTCTTGTTTTCACGAGTTTTTTCAATGGCCAATGCCTGATGTTCGTATAATTTAATCTCATTTATTTCCAAATAGTCTAAAATCTTGTCGTTTAGTTTTTCTACTTTTTTAAAACTAGCTTCCTTGGGTGGGATGGTCTCAACATGCTCAATTTTCTTTTTAAAACGAATATCGTTTTTAAACTTATCAATATTCTTTATATTTTCATCATGAGCTACATCAGACATAGTATCAACTAAAGTTATATTTGGATTTAAATTGGTTCTTATTTTAAATTTTAAAATTTATATGATTAAATTAAAATTATTTATTTTAAAATAATTTACAACAATTATATATTTGCTTATTTTTAATAATAAAGATTATCATTTTACTATTTATTTTTTAAGTAAAAATTATAATTTTAAATAAAAAAATAAAATATATTACTTTTCAAATGCTCTCTTATGTAAAATATATTTATTATAAAAAACTAAGATTAATTATAAAGGAAAAAAATTTTCATTCAGTTAATTTTAGGAATTATTTTGATTAAATAATCTTATTTTAATCAATAATTTTGAAAAGATACTATAAAAATTATAAAAAAATTACTGAAATTTATACAATTTATTAAAAAAATATTGTTTTATATTTAAATTTTT
>NZ_CALCYR010000301.1 GCF_937906425.1 uncultured Methanobrevibacter sp.
GATAAGAGGTCTAATTATCACACTTTCGATTAAGATAATAGTATTTTCTCAAGATACCATCAAATTTAGACCTCTTATCTTAATCGAAAGTGTGATAATTAGGACTTTCATTAGTAATCAGGAAGTCATGTGGGTGTGATTCCTTAATACCGCTGGCAGTAATTCTAACGAAATGGGCAACCTCTTGCATAGTTGCAATGTCCTTAGCACCGCAGTAACCCATGGAAGACTTTAGTCCTCCGACCAATTGGAAGACAACTTCAGCTACAGTTCCTTTATATGGAACTACACCTTCCACACCTTCAGGCACTAATTTGGAATGCTTCATTTGAGAGCCTTTTTCCAATTCCTGGAAGTATCTGTCTGCTCCACCACCAGATCCACCGGTCATTGCACCCATTGAACCCATTCCACGGTATTGCTTGAATTTTCTACCATTCATGGTAACAACTTCACCAGGAGCCTCCAAGGTTCCGGCAAGCAAGTTACCTAACATTACAACATCTGCACCTGCACCGATAGCTTTTGCAATGTCTCCAGAGTATCTGAGACCTCCGTCTGCAATAACTGGAATTCCAGCTTCACTTGCAACATCAGCAACATCTGCAATGGCTGTAAGTTGCGGTACACCAATACCCGCTACAATACGGGTGGTACAAATGGAACCAGGACCAATACCTACCTTAAGACCGTCTGCACCATGTGCTATCAAGTCTTCAGCAGCTTCACGAGTTGCAATATTACCCATACATAAGTCTGCATCAATATTGTCCTTTATGGTTTCTGCAAACTTGACAACATTCATGTTGTGTGCATGAGCACAGTCAATTGAAATGATGTCTGCACCAGCCTGATCCAATGCCATAGCTCTGTCAAGATCAAATGGACCGCATGCAGCAGCAACCAAATACTTGCCATCCTTATCCAATGCAGCATTAGGATGTTGGTCTTGGTTTAAAATATCCTTGATAGTAAGAATACCTACCAATGCACCTTCATCATTAACGACAGGTAGTCTTTCAACCTTGTTTTCATATGCGATATCCAAGGCTTCCTCTTGAGTGATGTTTTCCTTGATGGTAACAACATCAGAGGTCATTATGTCCTTGACCAATCTTTTGGAATCGTTTTTAAGAAATGGCCTTACATCCCTTTTACTGATGATTCCAACAATCTTCTCATTTTCCATAACAGGAAGACCGCTGACTGATTCATTTTCCATAATGTCCTGAACGGTTTCAATTGAGGATTCCGGACTGATGGTAACTACATCACGTACGGTAATGTCTTCTGCACTTTTAACCTTTTTAAGCTCTTCAACTTGTGCTTCCTTGGTGATATTACGGTGAATAACACCGACTCCACCTTCCTGTGCAAGAGCAATGGCCAAATCTGCTTCAGTAACGGTGTCCATTGCAGCACTCATTATAGGAATGTTTAATTTAATGTCCTTTGTTAATTGAATTTTAGTATCTACATCCTTTGCTTCAATCCAGGACGCATTAGGCACAAGTAAAAAATCATCATAAGTATATCCAGGTTTTGCATTATAAATCTTATCTGAAAAATTCAATATCTTGTCTCCTTAAAACTTGTAATTGCGAATAAATAATAAAATAATTCTAAAAATAAATTATTGAAAATTAATTAAAATTA
>NZ_CALCYR010000302.1 GCF_937906425.1 uncultured Methanobrevibacter sp.
GATGATTCAATTGGAGATTCTGATTATAATTCAATTGCTAATGATGATTCAATTGGAGATTCTGATTATAATTCAATTGCTAATGATGATTCAATTGCTAATGCTAATTTAGATGATTCTAATTTTAATGATGCTAATTTAGATGATTCTAATTTAAATGATTTAAAGTCTTACGGCTTAAATTCAAAAATAAAGGCTTCAGATAGTCAAACATTTAAAGATATTCAAAGTTTAATTGATGTTGCTGATGAAAACGATACAATTGAATTAAGCGGTGTCTATTATGGAAATGGTGAAAAGATTGTCCTAAACAAGTCCCTAACTATTAAGGGAGATTCATCCACAATTTTGGATGCCCAATTCCTCTCTGAAATAATGGATGTAAACGCTCCTTTTGTTGTCATTGACAATATTGATTTTAAAAATTCCCTTTTAATGGGCCTAAGCTGTACCAAGTCCAACATTAGAGTGTCTAACTCTAATTTCAACAATTGCATTGGCGGCGAATTAGGTTCTGCTTTGAATTGTGCAGGAAATAATATTTCTGTATTGAATTGTACTTTCAAGGACAATATAGCTAACAAGTCAAGCTGTCACCATACCGATGGTGCAGCCATTTATCTAGTCGGTGACAATGCAGTGATTGATGGCTGCGTATTCATCAACAATTCAGGCTACAATTATGAAACTGCATCCTCTGGTGGAGCCATTCATTACTTCGGTAACGACGGCTTAATCAGCAATTGCCTATTCATAAATAATTCTGCAACTTCCAAGTATGGATGGACCTTGCATGGTGAAGAGGAAACCTATTTGGCAATGGGATATGGTGGTGCAATATACTTAACAGGTTATAGAGATAAAATAGTCAATTCCAGCTTTATTGGAGGAATTTCCCATTACAATGGTGGTGCATTATATTTTAAAGCTGCAAGGGACTGTGAAATACTCAATTCCACCTTTATTAATAACACATCCATTGGTGAAGGCGGAGCAATATACTTGGACCAGAACATTTATGACTTAAAGATAGACTCCTGTAATTTCACAGACAATAAGGTTTTTGGTTACAATAAGACCATTACTTATGCAAGAGACATTGGAGGGGCTGTATTTGCTTCAAAATTTGTTTTTAACTTGCTTTTAAACAATTGTATAATTTCAGGCAATAACGGCAGTTCAATCTATTTCCTTGGAGAGAATTTAACCCTAAGGGATTCAATAATAAGCGATCCTAAGCTGGAAAACTCTGTTGTAGTGACTAATGGCAGTCTGGAGAACAACTATTGGGGCATTAATTTAAATTCAACTGAAGACTTTATCAGCTCTAAAATCATTTCAAATGAGGGTTTCATTCCAAGTTCATGGTACAACATGAATATTGATGGTTTGGAAAATCTCAGTCAAAAGGGAGTCTATAATTATTCCATTTCCTTTGATTTGCAAACTGCTGATGAAGATTCTTCTTTATCATATTCAATTCTTCCGGATTATTTGGTCAAATTGGAAAACAGCGGCTTGAATCAATTGTCAGATTCTTATCTTTTGATTGAAAATAATGGTGCAAAATTCACTTATGACTTTAGTCAAGCTTCAAGGGATACAATATCCATTTATGATAGAAATTCAGATATGGAAAGGGTTCTCAATCAAAAAAGCATTGAAGCGGGGCTCATAAGGATAAATGACACTGGAAATGATACAAAGGACCTTCAGGATGCAATAGACAATGCAGATTCTGGAGATATAATTGTATTGGATGATAGGAATTATGCAATCGATACAATATTTATCAATAAAAGCATATGCATCGATGGTAATGGACTTGCAAGGATTGGTCTTTTGGACAGTTCCAAGGTCTTTTTCAATATTTCAGAAAATTCAGATTCAACTAATGTGGCCTCTGTTGAAATAAGTGGAATCAATTTCATTGCAGACAATGGAAATGTTCTGGTACTGGCTACAGCAGTAAACGATACAAATCCAAGCATGATTGATGTTTGTAAAATAGAAATAAGAAACAATACAGTGCTTAAGGCATCAGATGATGTTGTAAGCGAATCAATAACTGTTTTGGAATTGGATAGTGAAAGGGGAGTTCTTTATCCAATAAATGAATTGCTTGTCATTGGAAACACCTTGGAAAGTGGAATGAACCCATTTAATTTTGTGGTGACAGGATTTGTGGACGGATCTTCAGTTTATATCCCTAGCGGCGGAAACATTGCAGATAAAACCTCTACTGAGATTATATGTGCAAACATGACTACAAATGCAATCAACATAAATCTTGACGGTAGAAACGGAGAATACTTTATTTTCCAATTGCTGGACTCAAATGGAAATCCTCTGGCAAACAAGGATATTCTGGTAGGATTTAATGGTCATGTATACAATTATGTCACTGACTTGAATGGCAGTGCAAAAACTCAAATAAATCTTGGTCTTAAGGGAGGATACACATTTGCTGTTAGTTTCTTGGGAGATGATGAGTATAATGCTAGTTTTGCTGTAGCTAAGATTACTGTTAATCCTGAGCCTGTAAAGCTTACAGCAGCCAAGAAAAGCTATAAGGCAAATGCAAAGACAAAAAGCCTAACAGCTACCCTAAAGACATCAAGAGGTGCTGCAATCAGTGGAATGAAATTAAGTTTTACTCTTAATGGAAAAACATACACTGCTACAAGCAATTCCAAGGGAATTGCAAGTGTAAAAGTTAGTTTAACTAGTAAGGGAACTTATTCATTCAGTGTTAAATTTGCTGGAACAGAAAGATATGCTTCTGTTTCTGCTAAAAGTAGTTTGGTCTTGAGTTAAATAAATTAATTTTTATTTAATTCATTTTTTTTTTTTAAAATTTAATTTCTATTTTTTAAATTTAATTTTTCTATTTTTTTAATTTTATTTCTATTTTTTTAATTTTCATTTTTCTTTTTTTTTAATTTTTATTCTAAATTTCTTTAATTTTTATTTTAGAATTTTTTAATAATTTTTCCAATATTTCTTTTTTTTTTTAATGAGTTTAGCTATTTTCAAATATTTGACTCATTGATTTTATAAAAAGTTCTTTTTAAAATACTTTAAGTCATGAAATTCCATATCTATTTGATTATATGCTTTTTCTATACTTTTTACACTGTCCTTTTTTCTTTTAAAATAGATTAAATGAGAGTTGCAATTACAATCAGAACATCCAAAGTCTTTTATTTCTTCCCCTTCTTTAGAAATGATTTCTGCCAAATCACATTCTATCTTTTCTTCAGATATATTGAATAGAACTTCCCTAACAACACTGTTTTCGCTTTTTAAAAGGTAATCTACATGCCAATGCAATTTCTTTTCCTCAGACAAATGTCTTTTAATACGGGGAATAAGTGAATTCATTGCAGATCCAATATAGACATAATAGCCTTTTTTGAATTTATATGCTTCAGGATATAGATGTCCTACTTTTATTTTATCACTTTTATTCATAGATATTATTAAACAGTAGCAACCTTTCATAATTTAACAACTTTTGTATTTTATTTTAATTTAAATCATCGTTTATTTTATTTTATTGATTTGAATTTTTATTTGATAAATTCTGTTTTTATTGTTGTTGTTTATTTGATTATATTGATTTGAATTTTTATTTGAAAAATCCTATTTTAAATTCAAATCAATTTTTGACTTTAGTTAGTTTTTAAATTAATATAACTTTGTTTGACGACTTTTTTCATTGGTAAAGAAACTTCTTTGTTTTGCTTTAATTACCTTGTCCCTTTCTCTAGGTTCTCCAAGAAGTAATGGAGAGTTGGGATTGTGGCGTTTTAGGTTTTTATTAACCAAATTCTTGTTTGCATTTGCATAACAGTAAATGCAACCATGATTGCAGGTGTTGTAGCTTCCTATGTCATTGTTTAAAAGGCAATTGCATTGTCCGTGTCTGACTTTCTTTGCTTTAATTCTCATGTTTCTTCCCAATGCCTTTTCAACAACTTCCTTAGTCATGCAGCCTGTACAGTCAACTCCGAATTGTGCCAAGTCATCTCCCTCTACACAGGTTTTAAGATTTAACTTGTAATAATCTGTTATTTTGGAGAATTCTTCTCCAATTTTTAACCTTTCATAATCTGTAACTGCCTTGACTCCTGGAAAATTACGTTGGGTTTTCTTATAAAGGTCTATAAAGCTTATGATTACATTGTTTGTATAATTTGATAATGAGCTTACAATATCTTCAAATGCTTCAATATGATAGTCCAATGTGTATTTTTGATTGATGAATATTGGATCGTATCTTAATGTTACCTTTTCCTCATCAAACTTGTCTGAAAGAGCCTTGAAGCTTTTTATGACATCCTTGATTGGAGGAACATTTGGTTCTATCTCCCTTTCATATGGTGTTATGGTTACATGCCAGTATTGGTTGAACTTTGAAAGGCTCTCATGGTCTTTAAGCAGCGGCTTTGGGTTTTTTGTACAAAACATTATGCAATCAACTACTTCAGGGTCTAAACGGTAGGACAAGACCTGGTTTTTGTAATATGGATTTCTGACATAAACGTAACCTTCATCGATTCTATTTAAAAACCATTTGCTGAAGAATGCAGGAATATCTGTTCTTAAACCGGTATTTATTATCATTTTATTCCTCTTATTGATTAAAAATCTGTTTATAAGTTTAAATTCTATTTTAATATTTATTTTATCTGTTATTATGAATAATATATGATTTTAATTTATTTTTTCTTTTTTTCTATTTGTTTTTGTTTTTATTTTCTTTTTTTTCTTTTTTCTATTTGTTTTTGTTTTCTTTTTTTTCTTTTTTCTATTTGTTTTTGTTTTTGTTTTCTTTTTTTTCTTTTTTTCTATTTGTTTTTGGTTTTAATTTAATTTTCAGCCAAAAATTTCAAGTATCTGATTAGGACATAGATTACAAGAACTGTTGCAATGATTATTTCAATGACTGTAAGAAGATTAAGGATTTCCAGATTCATTCCCAATGAAATGAAGTATTTATTTGCCTCTTTCATACAGAATGCACTTACAACAAATGGAAATGAAAATGCAGCAAAACTTGGATAGAATGGAAGGTTTCTATATTCAAATAGCTTGTAGAGTGAAAATATATAGAAAATAACTGCAAAAATCAGCATGAATAGAATGAATTCATGAGAATATATGTTGAAAGATTTCAGATATCCTAAAAGAAGCAGGCTAAATGGAGCTGCATTAATGCAGATTAATGGTTTGAATTGATCAGGAGTTTCTAATTTCAGATATCTGTAGCTTGTCAGTATCAACAGAAGGATAAATGAAATTGAACTGAAATAGAATATTATTTGTCCAATCAATTCCTGATTATGCACTGGAGCTGTTACGCTGGCTATTGCAATTCCAATGTAAACGATATAATAGCTTGCGTATGTGTTTTTAAGTTCCAGATTAAATATGAATCTTAATGTAAAATAAACAATCAGTGCTATAAATGCAATTATTGCAAAAATCCATAAGATGAATCCTAAGTCCTTGTTGAATGGGATGATATAGGTTGAAAGGACGATTAATGCCATTAGGAATGTTCCTGAAATACTTGCAATAATAGGATTTTTAATCTCTTCAATTATTTCCCTTGGAAATGAGATTATTTTTGCAAAGATAATCAATAAAAATAAAAAACCTATTGTTCCGCATATTATGCGGGCTTCTGGGATGTATTCCTCTAAAAGATTGCCTAAAGTTAAAATAGCAAGGATTAATCCGCAGATAGGTATTGGGATTGTTTTTAATAGGTTTTTCATTTTAATCACTATTTTTGATTATTTTTAACTATTTTTAGAATTTTAATAATCTTGATTATTTGAGTTTTGTTTTTAAATTATTTTTATAATCTATTTTTTCCATTTTCTGTTTTTAAAATATTTTAATAATCTTATTTTTTCATTTTCTGTTTTTAAATTATTTTAATAATCATTTGGAAATTTTAAATGCCAATTTCAAATATATTTTTAAAAATCTTTTTATAAAATAATTTCTATAGTTTTTATTATGAATTTTAAAATTAGGGCAAAGGGGCATGAAAATGTTTTGTCAAAGCATAAGTCCACCTTTGAAATAACAAAGGATAGGGACCTTTCATTGTCTGGAGATTGTATTGTTGGCTTGAATATTGATAAATCAATGTTGGATTTTCCAAATGAGTTTAAGGAAAAGCTTTCAAATGATGATACTGAAGTATTGGTTAAACTGGAAACCAAAAACGCTTCAGATGAGATAAGAGGTTTTGGACATCATGATTTGACCCTTGATCATCCAACAGATATTGTATGCAGAAAAAGTGATTTCATATGTTCAAGGACTTTAATGATTAAATCAGATAAGGCTGCTATTGATTTGGATAGGACTTTAATTGACGATTTGTCTAATGGTGAAGACTTGTTTGTTGAGATAATATTGATTTAGTCTTCTTTTTTCTTTTAATTTGATTTTCTTTCTTTTATTTTTTATGGTTTTGGTAATTGTCTCTCTTTTTATAGTAAAGTTTAAATAAGATAATTAACATAATATGTATTACTGTATTATTAAGATACTCTGTTTTTATTTTTATGCAGGGGTGGTCGAGCGGTCAAAGGCGCTAGGTTGAGGGCCTAGTGGGTTAGTCCCTTCGCGGGTTCGATTCCCGTCCCCTGCACCATTTTTATAAATTTATTACTCTTTTTTTCTGATTTATTTAATTATTTTTACTATTTTTCTATTTTCACTGTTTTTGGTTCTGTTTTTTTTACAATTTTTCTGATTTTCATTGTTTTTGTTTCTGTTTTTTTTTAGAATTTTTCTGATTTTCATTGTTTTTGTTTCTGTTTTTTTTTAGAATTTTTTCTGATTTTTATTTTATTTTTTTTTAGTTGCAGTTTTAAAATTATTTTTTCATTTTTTTTATTTAATTTATCTATTTTTAAAATTCTTTTTTCATTTTTCATCAAATTTATATATTTTTATAAATAAACTATATTTATAATAAATTTCTAATTGAAATTAATAATTTATATTTATTTGAGGTGTAATAATGAAGGCAGTTATTCCTGCAGCAGGTCTTGGAACAAGATTCTTGCCTGCAACCAAAGCTCAACCAAAAGAGATGTTACCTGTTTATGACAAGCCAACAATCCAATATGTAATTGAGGAATCAGTTAATTCCGGTGTAGATGACATTTTGATTGTAACTGGTAAGGGTAAACGTTCCATTGAAGATCATTTTGACAGGTCTTTTGAATTGGAACATCATTTAAGAACAAAAGGTAAAGAGGACTTCCTAAAGCAAATTGAATATATTTCCGATTTGGCTGATATTCATTTCATCAGACAGAAAAAGCAAAAGGGATTGGGAGATGCTATCTACTGTGCTAAAAAGCATGTCGGTGACGATTCTTTTGTTGTTATGTTGGGAGATACAATTACAAAGGACAAGGTTCCATGCACCAAACAGCTTATTGACATTTATGAAAAATACGGAAAGTCAGTAATAGCTTTGGAAGAGGTTCCTGACGAGAAGGTTGAAAGATATGGTATCATTGGCGGAGAGGAAATTGAGGACGCCATTTATAAGATTGATAAATTGGTTGAAAAACCACCTTTAAGCGTTGCTCCAAGTAATCTTGCCATCATGGGAAGATATGTATTGACTCCAGATATCTTTGACTGCATTGAAAATGTGGAACCCGGTTATGGCGGAGAGATTCAATTGACTGATGCTTTAAGCAAGCTTGATGAGATTTACGGTCAAGTCTTTAAGGGAGATTCCTTTGATATTGGTAATCGTATTGACTGGTTAAAGACTTCCTTGAAATTCGCTTTAGAGGATGATGAAGCAAGAGATACAATTTTGGAATTTATTAACGAGGAAATAATTAATTAATTTAATTAAATTTCTTTTTTAAGAATTTTATTGTTAATTTAATTTATTTTGTTTAATTTAATTTCTTTTTTAAGAATTTTTATTATTTAATTAATTTAATTAATTTAATTGTGTGTTTAAATGATTAATCAAAAAAGTCCTGAAGAGGAAATCGAAGAATTAAAGGCAGAGCTTTCAAGATACCGAAAGGAAAATCGTCTTCTTAAGGAAAGATGTGAATCCTATGAAGATCGTATTGAACACTTTGCAATAGAAAGGAAAAGGCTTTCAAGGGAAATTTCTCAATTTGAGTCAATGGAATTGGAGATTCGCCAATATGACATTGGTGAATTGGCTCAACAGACCTATAAGCTGGAGCATAGGATAGATATTCTTCGAAGATACCTTGAAACAGAAAGGACAGACAATGAAAAGTTAAATGATTTAATCAAGAAATTAACAAAGGAATTGGATGATACAAATTATGAATTGAATAATTTAAGAAAGGATTTCAATAAGTTAAGGGTTCGTAAAAATCAAAGAACCTTTTTCTTGGAAAACCGTTTGGACATTGCTTATGGTAAATTGGCTCAGTTAAAATACACTTTAAATGAATTTGATGAATTAAGCTTTTGGCAAAGAATTAGAGGCAAAAAACCTGAAAGCTATGATGACATTGATTTTTAATCAATAATTTGGTTTTTAAATAGTTTTAAATAGTTTAAAATATTTTAAATATTTTTAATTGTTTTTAATTGTTTTTAATTGTTTTTAATAGTTTTAAATTGTTTAAATTTAAAAATAATTTTTAATTTTTATTTGTTTAATGAAAGGGGACGAAATATGGAAACTCAAAGAATTTTAGTAACTGGTGGAAGTGGATTTATAGGAACAAATCTTGTAAATGAACTTAGAAGCAGAGGTCATGAAGTCTTGTCTGTTGATTTATTGCATCATGAGGATGAGGCTGATTTGTATTCTGACTCCTATTCTGACTATGTAAGGGGAGACATTCGTAATTATCGCCAAATGGAACGTATTTTTGATGATAATGAGAAGTTTGACTATGTTTATAATTTGGCTGCAGAATATGGTCGTTGGAATGGAGAGGGATACTATGAAAATCTTTGGGAAACCAATGTAATAGGTCTTAAAAACATGATTCGTCTTCAGGAAAAATTAGGTTTTCGAATGATTTCATTTTCCTCAGCTGAAGTTTATGGTGATTATGAAGGAATAATGACTGAGGATGTTATGGAAAACAGACCAATCAAGGAAACCTATCAAATGAATGATTATGCTATTTCCAAATGGGCTGGAGAGCTTATGTGTATGAATTCAGCTACAATGTTTGGTACTGAAACCGTTAGGGTTCGTCCTGTAAATTGTTATGGTCCTCATGAGGCTTATTCTCCATATAAGGGTTTCATTCCTATTTTCATTTATAAGGCTCTTCACGGACTGCCTTATTCCGTTCACAAGGGTCATAAAAGAATTATTGATTATGTTGAGGACACTGTAAATACCTTTGCAAACATTGTTGACAATTTCATTCCGGGAGAGGTTTATAATGTTGGAAGTAAACAGGAATGGGAAATGACCATTGAAGAGTATTCAGATTTGGTTTTGGAAGCTGTTGGAGTTGATGATTCATTGGTTACATACACTCCTGCTGAAGACTTTACAACAAAGGTTAAAACCATTGACTTTTCTAAGGCAATTCGTGATTTAAAACATGATCCTAAGGTTTCTCCTAAGGAAGGAATTAAGAGAACTGTTGAATGGATGAAATGGTATTACAGAATTGAAGATTAATTAAAATATTTTTTTTAATTGATTTTTATTGATTTAATGATTTTGATTGATTTTAATTATTTTAATTATTTTCTTAATGATTTTGATTGATTTTAAATGATTTTCTTTGATTTTAAATTATTTTTATTTATTTTAATTTAAATTGGTTTTTAGGTGATTAAATGGTAAATTCAGTTGCTATTATTCCTGCATTTAATGAAGAAGTAGCTATTGGTTCAATTGTACTTAGAACTGCCAAGTATGTTGATGAGGTTCTTGTTGTAAATGATGGAAGTGATGACAAGACTGCTGAAATTGCAGAATTGGCTGGTGCTAGAGTAATTAATCATACTAGAAATTTAGGTAAAGGTGAAGCCTTGAAATCAGGTTTTCAAGCTGTTGGAGCTGATTCAATAATAATTACCATAGATGGTGACGGCCAACATAATCCTGATGAGATTCCTGATTTAATCAGGCCTATAGTTGAAGAGGGCTATGATTTGGTAAATGGAAGCAGATACATGAACGGTCCAGAGGAAAACACTCCTGCCTATCGTAGGATTGGTCAGCAGGTCCTGGACACTGCAACAAATATTTCTGCAGGAATAGATGTTACAGATTCACAAAGTGGTTTTAGAGCATTTTCCGCTAGGACAAAGGATGTTTTTCAATTCAAAAACACTGGTTTTGGTATTGAAAGTGAAATGCTTGTGGATATTGCCTCAGCTAATATGCGTGTAATTGAGGTTCCAATTACAGTACGTTATGATGTGGACGGTTCAACCAAGAATCCGGTCACTCATGGGGTTGGAGTTTTATTGAATATAATCAAGGATAAAATTTTAAGGACTTTTAAAAGATAATTTTTCATTCTGTTTTATAGTTTCAATTAAAGGCTTGATTTAAGAGATAATATTTTCATTTTATATAATTTCAATTCAAAGGTTGATAAGATGGTTATTAAAAGAACAATAAAAAAGTTTTTTATTAAATACATTAATTTTTCTAATAAGCATAATCCTTTAATAAACAGTTTAAAGAAGGATGTCAAGAGTTTGAAAAAGGAAAATAAGAAAAACAATAAAAAGATTGCTAAATTAGAAAAATCAAATAAAAAATTAACTGCAGAAAGGAAGACTTATGAAAAGACCTTTGATTCCTATAATTTCCTTTTTAATAACATTTATCTTGATTTTGAATTAAAGCCAAAGGGATTTTTGGCAACATATCAGAAATTATGTCTTGAAATGCTTGATTTCATTGACAATATCTGCAATAAGTATGATATTGAGTATTGGCTTGATGCCGGAAACGTTTTGGGAGCCTATAGGCATGGTGCATTCCTGCCATGGGATGATGATATTGATATTGCCATAATGAGAGAAGAGTATTTCAAATTGTCTGATGCCTTGAAAAAGGAAATAGAACTAAATGGTTTGTCAGATAATATGTTTTTATCTGAAATAAGGCTTATTGATGAGAATATCGTTTATACATTCCCTCAATTGATTTATAGCTGTGAAGACATTGGAATTGACTTTTTGGCAAGTGTTGATTTTTTCCAATTTGATTACATTTCAGAGTTTTCAGAAGATTTGGAAGCTGAATTTAAAAGGGAAAAGGCTAAATTCTTCATGGACATCATCAACAGCCTTGATAAGGACATTAGGGATGAGATAAAAAAGGAAGATGTTAAGAAAGTTGATTTGACTGATATTGTTGATGTTAGACATTTCATTCAAAATTCATATGAAAGTCTTAATCTCACTTTTGAAAAGCAGGATCATCTCATTCAGGGAGTTGATGGAAATCTTGGAGGAGGAGTTCAGGACTTTAGCTTATTTAAATCCGAAGACTTTTTCCCATTGGACACAATTGAATTCTGTGGAAAGGAATATCCTTGTGAGAATAATGTTCCAGGATATTTGGCAGCCATTTATGATGAAAACTTTAGAAAGATTCCTAGAATAGTTAGACATCATAGTGCACAATCAAAATTAAGGGACAGAGAGGACATTATTCCTATTTTAGAGTCTGTTATTGAAAGAATGAGAGAAGTAAATAAGAATTTTAATTAATTTGATTTTTATTTTTATTAAAATTAGTTATTTTTCTAAAAAGAGTTTTATTTTTTCTTTATTTTTATTTTTTTTTATTTTTATTTATTTATTTTTTTAAAAGAGTTTTGTTTTTTATTTATTTTTATTTTTTTAAAAAATAGTTATTTTTTTAAATTAGTTAAAAGAGTTTAAAAATAGTTTTTTTTTTTAAATTAGTTCAAAGAGTTTAAAAAT
>NZ_CALCYR010000303.1 GCF_937906425.1 uncultured Methanobrevibacter sp.
TTCAGACGTGTGCTCTTCCGATCTAAATTAAATTAATTATTAAACTCTAAAACTAAATTAAATTAATTATAAAACTTTTAAACATAATAAAATTAAATATTAAGTTCTAAAACTCAATTAAAAAACTAAAAAGGTGAATGTCTTGTCTTGGTTAGTTGTTCTACTTGTATTCCTACTTGCCTCAATTAAATCAACAGCTCCATATAATAATTCAGTCTCAATTATTATTCCTGCATTTAATGAAGAGGCTACAGTTGCTCAAGTGGTTACTGTTGCAAGGAAATTAACTTATGTCAGTGAAGTCATAGTTGTTGATGACGGTTCTACAGACAGAACTGTTGAAGAGGCTGAGAAGGCTGGTGCAGTTGTAATAAGCCATAAAACTAACCAAGGTAAGGGTGCTGCAATAAAAACCGGATTTGAAAATTCCCATGGAGATGTTCTTGCCTTTATAGATGCAGATGTAAGCAATTTCACAAGTTCAAAGATTGACAAGATGATTACACCTATTCTAGAGGGGCAAACAGACATTACAAAAACCAAGTTTGCAAGGGAAAGCGGCCGTGTAACCGAACTTACCGCCAAACCTCTTTTAGGATTGTTTTTCCCTGAACTGAATTATGAGCAACCTTTAAGTGGTCAGTTTGCAGGCAAACGTACAGCGCTCAACAAGATCAAGTTTGAAAAGGATTATGGTGTGGATGTTGGCATAGTGCTTGATGCTGATGTTCACGGAATGAAGATATTGGAAGTTGACATTGGTGAAATCTCCCATGACATGTCTCCATTGTCCAATCTTAACAAGATGGCAAATGAGGTTGTAAGAACAATCGTTGACAGGGCCATTGATTATGGCCGTGTCACAATGATGGACAAGTTGGGAAATGACATAAGAATGGCAATCATGGGATTGTCCCTAATCATTCTTGGACTGTTCATGGTTTTCTTTGTTCCATTCATCCCTGCATTTATTTCAGTTGTGGTAGCTGTAATAGGACTATTTGTAGCCCTCATATATGCTGTAAGGATTATAAAGAATGCAATTCCACTCTTTAAGAAGGGTGACACCCGTAATATTATTGTATCATTTGTAAAGATGCACTTTCCTGTAATTCTTTCAGGATTGATATTGATTCTTATGCTTTCAACATTTCTCTCAGCCGCTACATTCAATGACGGCAGGGTTTCAGTTGAGCTTACGTCAAGGAATTTTGTATACTCTCCAAACAATGACTATCATCAGACCATTTCAGTAAGGGGACCTTATACAATAGACAGCGCCATTGAAAATGAAACAGATATTTTAAGAGTTCCTCAGGACGCCTTGAATACGCTTGAGATGTCGGTTAATGACACGATGATTGTTGACAATAATGCATATATGGTCAATGAGACCCGGGAAGGTGAATCAGACACTTTCAGATTGCCTTCTGATGTTCGCTCTGCAATTGATGTCTATAGCGGCGAGATAGTTCCTAACAGCAAGCTAAGTGAGAAGTTTGAGGATTGCATAGTCAAGCATAGCATTAGCTTTGAGGACAGGGATGATCTTGAAGGATATGTTCAATTCAGCATATTGGCTAAATCCCATAAGGCCATTTTCCTTAACATGAGCTTGGACAATGAGTCTGTATTGTCTTCAGTTGGAGTCTTTGACAAGGATTCCTATTATACAATATCATATGACGATCAGATCATTTGCAGCTTTAACTACAATGACATAAAAGAGGGAACTTATAATTTTACTTACAATGGAAAAGAGGGAAGGGTAGAGTTTGAAAATAGAAATGACACCTCTATCAAGAATTTTGTTTCTTCTGACTATGGTCCTTTTGTAAGGTTAAGTTCAGTTTAGAGTAGATTTGCAGATGTAATAATTGAAGGTTCTTTTATGAAGGGCTTCTTTTAGGAAGCTTTTTATATTATTATTTCAATTATTTTATTAACTAAGATTTTAATTTATTATTTATTAATTCAAATAAAGCATTTAAAATTATTATTTCATTATTTATTTCATATTTATTCGTTATTTATTCATTTATTTAAGTAAAAAATTTAAAATTATTATTTATTTCATATTTATTCGTTATTTATTCATTTATTCAAATAAAAATTATTTATTTATTCATTTATTACTTGTTAGAGGATTAAAATGGAAATTACAGGAATTGTTACTACTGGTTTAGGAAAGGCAGCATTTTTCTTAGGACAAGACTTTTACAAAAATCAATTTAATGAAAAATGTGGATTTACTCCTTTTCCAGGAACCTTAAATCTTATTGTAGAGGAAGATAAGCTTGATGATATAAGGCTTATGAAAAACAGTTGTAAAAATGTTATAAAACCGGATCAAGGATTTGGGGGAGTAAAATACATCAAGGCTCATATCAATGAAAGAATAGTAGGTGCAATTGTATTTCCAGACAAAACTACTCATGACGAAAACTATTTGGAATTTATATCCAAGGACAAATTAAGGGAAAAATACAATTTTAAAGACGGAGACAAAGTAATTTTAACAATAGACATATGATCGTGTTTAATTATATTTTTTATACTTATATTCATATATGGACTACTCATCATATGTGTATGTGTCTATATTATTTATTAGATTTGTGTAAGTGAATTAATTAAAACAAAGTTATGTTTAATTAAAATCAATATAATTAAATTATTTTTAATTTAATTAATCGTTATTTTAATTATTCCAATACTTTTTATTTTTCATTTTTTAGTGTTGACATTTTTTTAGGGGTGATAAAATGAAGTGTTATAAGTGTGGTGAGGAAAATCCTCCAAAGGCAAAATTCTGCGGATATTGCGGAGCTGACCTAGAGAACATTGAAGGAAATCAAAATAATGCTAAGAACAATTCAAGAGGATTTGGTTTTGGTGTAAATAATAGGTCTGGTTCTGGTGTTAATGCTAGGTCTGGTTCTAGAGCTAATGCTGGATCAGGCTCTGGTGTAAATAATAAGTCTGGTTCTAATTCAGTTAAAAACAATAAGTCTCAAACCATTAATAATTCTCAAGGTTCTTCTTCTCAATCTAACAATCAAAAGAAGGTTACCATAGCCAAACAGAATTCATTTGTTGAAGAGCATAAGACTTTAACCTGTTGTTGTTTGGCTCCAATAATTCTATTTGCTTTTTTAATCGTGGGAGTAGCATTCATGAATGCCTATTCTGAAAACATTTCAACAAATTATGCCGGTGAATTTAATTATCTGGATAGTGATGGTGATGGAAGATTATCAATATCCGAAGCTAAGAATTTGGACACTACCATTCCTTATGATAATATGAGTCACTATTTTGAAAGCGCCGATTTAAATGATAATGGATATCTGAAAGGGCGGGAATATGATGAGTTTAGACATGATATGAGTAAATATTATAGTAGATTAGAGGATAGTTCAAGTTCCTCTTCAAGCAAATATAAGTATTCAAGTTCTGATTCCGGTTCAAGTTCCAGTTCCAGTTCCAGTTCCAGTTCTAACTCTAAAGGATCATCTTCAAGCAGTTATAATAGTGATTATGATTCAGCTTATGAATTAACTTGTCCATATTGTGGAAGTGAGGCAATTTATGAAACTGGAGGCTACTATCAATGTGGTGCATGCGGTTCCAGTATTTATAATCCTGACGATTTGGAATTAAATTATGATGAGGGATATATGGATTTATTATATCCAGTTATATCGCAAAAAGGAGTGGTGGTTTAGTTTATAATTAAACTAATTCCTTTTTATTTCTTTTTTTTATTATTTAGACTTAAAATTATATAAAAATTAATTAATATTTTTCAATTTAAGACTCTTTTTTTTATTAAGATTAGAATTTATTTATTTTATTTTTTAAAATAATTTATTTATTTTTTCTTTATTTTTTTATTAAATTTAAATTAAGGTTATTTTTTAAAATAGAATTTATTTCTTTAACATTTCCCTATAATTGCCAATCTGCAATTCCAGACTTGTAATTGTTGCATTATTGTCCTTAGCTATTTGTTTTTGAGATTCAATAAGGTCCTTTATTGTAGAGTCCTGTTTTTCAATAATTGAATCCTTTTGTTGAAGCAGGTTTTCATAGCTTTTTGTAATTTTCTTTAATTGCAATTCAAGATTGTCTGAATTGTTCTTTATTTGACTTTTATAATCGTCTATAAGCTTTCTAAGATAATTTATTTGATCCTGCTTGTCATTTATTATGGAAACCTTTTCACTTATCTTTTCGTTTAAGTCGTCCATTTCCTTTAATCTGGACTTTTCATAGTTTACTTCATTCTTTAATTTTAAGTCTATCTTTTCCTTTTCATACTTGTATTTGACAAGGGTATTGTTTAATCTGTTTATTTTAGATTCCTTTTCACTTAATTGATTGCTTAATTCATCGTTTTCAACCTTTTTAAGTTCTATATTGTTTTTAAGGTCATTGATTTCATCATCCTTAAGTGAAAGATCATATTCCAATTCTTGTTTTTCAAGGTCTTTTTCATCTATAAGTTCTTTAAGCTCTTCAATCTCTTTTTCCTTTAATTCAATACTTTCCCTTAATTCCTTGATTTGCTTTTTGTTAGGGTTTGATTTTCTTTTTTTGCTTTTATTTTTTAAAGATTTTGAATTATTTTGATTATTTGATGAATTTTCATTCATTTTAAGACCTCTGATTTTTATTTATTTGAATTGGAACTTTAATTTTAATTTTTAAATTGGAATTTAATTTTTAATTTTGTTATTTTTTTTTGAATTGGAACTTTAGTTTTAATTTTTAAATTGGAATTTAAGTTTATTTTATTATTTTTTTTTGAATTGGAACTTTAGTTTTAATTTTGTTATTTATTTTTTTAAATTGGAAAAATAGTTTAGAATTATAATTTAATTAATTTAAAAAAATTTAGTTAAAATTGTTTGAAATAAAAAAAGAAAAAGAATAATAGTTAAAAAACTATTTATTCAAAGCAGTTTAATAAACTTTTTAAGTCTTTAATAAGTTAATTAAAGTTTAAACTTAATTTTAAGTTTAAAAACTACCTATTCATTGTACTCAAGTGCTGCCATTGCCTTAACAATCTTAGCATCGTCTTGAGGTTTTGCCTGTAACTGTAATCCTACAGGGATTCCATCCACTTCTCCAGCCTTAAGGCTAGCTGCAGGAATTCCAGCTAAATTAGCAATTACAGTAAGAACGTCATAAGCATACATTTCCATAGGCTCTAATTCCTCGCCAAGTTTGTGGGGTAATTTAGGAACTGTAGGGCCTACAATCAAATCGACTCCTTCCAACATTTCATTGATTTCATTTCTAATCAAAGATCTTGCTTGAAGTGCCTTTTGATAGTATTTTCCACTGAATTCCTTCTGGGAAATGTAGGAACCGATTTGGATTCTTCTCAATACCTCTTCGCCACAAACCTCTTCAATTCTTGAACCGTATTTTCTTCCGTCATATTTTCTTGTAGCTGAGAAGAATTCAACATAGTTGATGAGATAGTATGTTGGCAAACAGATGTCAATGTGCTTGAAGTTCAATTCAACAAGTTCTGCACCTAAATCCTCAAGCTTTGCTACAGACTCATCAATGATTGCATTGATTTCATCATTGGTAACTTCCTTGAATTCAGGACAGACAGCTATTTTCATTCCTTCCAACGGTTTTTCACCATCTTTTGCAGACAATGCAATTTCAGTGAAATTAGGAGCGTCCCATTTTAAGGTTGTACATTCTGTTGGGTCATATCCTACAATTGTATCCAATGCAAGGGTGATTCCTGTAATGTCACGGGCCATAGGGCCGATTTGATCCAAACTCATTGACAAGTCAAGCAATCCTTGTCTTGAAACTGCACCATAGGTTGGTTTCATACCATAAACACCACAGTGTGAGGATGGGTTTCTAATGGATCCTCCAGTGTCTGAACCGATTGCAATATCACACATTTCAGCTGCAGCAGCCGCTGCACTTCCACCGCTTGAACCTCCAGGGATTCTTCCAGGTGCTGCAGGGTTGTTTACAGCTCCATAATATGAGGTTTCAGTTGAACTTCCAGCTGCAAACTCATCCATATTGTTTATTCCAATAATGATTCCGTCTTCCTCTTTAATTCTTTTGACTACAGTAGCATCATAACTTCCAATATAGTCTTCCAAGGTTTTTGATGCTGCTGAGATGATGAAATCTTCTACATTAATATTAGCCTTAATACCGAAGACTAAACCAGCAAGAGCTCCAACTTTTTCACCAGCTTGGATTTTTGAATCAATCTCTTCTGCTTTAGCTATTGCATCTTCTTTGTTAATTTCTAGGAAAGCGTTAAGGTCATCGTTTTTTTCTTCAATAACTTTAATGTAGTTTTCTACATTTTCCTTTGCAGTAATTTCCTGACTTTTGATTGCATTTAATTTTTCAAGGATATTCATTAAAACACCTTTTTTATTTTAGAATAATTTTCAATAAGTTTAATTTTACCAGCAATAATATTTTGCTTGCTGGAAAGTTTATATTTTATATAATATATTAAGTTTATTTTTTAATGTTTAAATAATGTTTGGTAAAAAACTATTTTTTATAGTTGTTTTGTTTTCAGTTTAAGTGAATTCTTAGAAAATTCAGAAGTTTGAGTTTTTGTATAATTGTTAAATTCTCTTATTTTAGATGTTATGACTTTTAGGTATAATTGTTAAATTCTCTTATTTTAGATATTATGACTTTTAGGAACAATGGTTAAATTATTCTCATAAACGCATTCGTCATAGTCATCGTCTCCTCCAAAGCTAAAGAAGCCATAGTAATTTTCATCACTGTCTAGGAGGTATTCTGCATTCTCTATTCTAAATTCTCCATTTGAATCTGTAGTGGCTGTTACAAGAGTTCCCATTTCATATCCTGGCTTGTGGAAAATGATTGTCTTATTAGCTATTCCATTTCCATTATAGTCAACAAGATGTCCTACAATTGTATCTCCCTCATTGATTCGAGTATTGTCAAATGTTATTGCAGTAGCTTTAGGATCATCTGATTTGAAATGTATCTTGTCTGTATCAATGCTTCCAATGTAGAAGAGTAAGCTTAGAGAGATGATTAAGGCTAAAACTAGTATTAAAAATCTCATTTTTGATTTGTTCATTTTATCACCCATTAATTAGGCCATTTTTTATAGTGGGCTATTTAACTATATTTTTTTAGGTATTGGTTTTTAATTCTTTGGTTTTTTTTATCTTGATTTTTTTAGGTATTGGTTTTTAAATAAGGACAGATTTTAAAATAAGACTAATAAACTATTTTCTCTTTTTATGAAAAATTTTAAGAATTATTAAAAAAATATATTATCTTAAATTATTTTTATCAAGTTTAAATAATTTTTTATAGTTTAATTAAAAAAATATATTATCTTAAATTATTTTTATCAAGCGTTAATTATTTTTTTATAGTTTATCGCTAATCATTTATTGATTGAGAGGAAAAACATGAACAGAAAACTAATTTTACTTCTTCCCATAATTGCCGGAATCTTTTGGGGTGGGGGAGGAGTATTTGTAAGAATATTGGCATCCTATGGCATGGATAGCGTAAGCATCTTTGCAACAAGGGTTGTTCTTGGATGTCTAATATTTTTCATTGGAATCCTTTTATTCAATAGGGATCTATTTAAAATCAAGCTTAAGGATTTATGGATATTTTTTGGAAGTGGAATAATAGGTGTGCTTTTTTTAAACCTCTGTTATAATGAGGCTGCATTCAGATTGACGCTTTCACTTTCCTCTGTATTGTTAAGTCTTGCTCCAATATTTGCATTGTTTATCTCTGCAATCATTTTTAAGGAAAGGATTACCTTTAAGAAAATATTATGTCTGCTTATGGCCATATTTGGATGTATGCTTGTAACTGGGGTATTTGAGTCCACTAATCTTTGGTCTTTAACAGGAATTATTTTTGGACTATTGTCTGCATTGTTTTGGGCATTGTATGGAATATTTTCAAAATTCGCAACAGAGAAGGGTTATTCAACATATACAACAATATTTTACAGTTTTCTCTTTATTTCAATTGTACTGATTCCACTTACTGATTGGAATAGCTTTGCAAATTTTTTAGTTTCAAATCCTGTTTATACGGTTCCATTTGCATTGATTCATTCACTTACAACTTCAGTATGCCCGTATCTATTGTTTACAATTGCACTTAGGACAATTGATGCAGGTAAGGCAACAATACTCTGTGGAGGTGCAGAGCCAATGTCTGCAACAGTATTTGGCCTTTTGATCTTTTCAGAGACTCCAACAGTTTTAAATCTTATTGGAATAGTTATTACAATTATTGCACTTTCAATATTGGTTGCTGCAAATGAAACCGAGGATTGATGTTTTTTAAGTTTTAATCATTTTATTTAATTTATAGGTTTTATTTATCTTTTATTTTATTTATTTAGGTTTTATTTATCTTTTATTTTATTTATTTAGGCTTTATTTGTTTTTTATTTGATTTAGAGGGTCTTCCAAAACCTATTTTTAAAAAAATCAGACCCCCTTCAACATTAAAAATAAAAAGCTTTTAAATTTCCCATTCACCGCTTAATGTCTGAAGATCAAGCATTTTCTTGAATACGCCATCCTTCTCGATAAGATCTTCAGGAGAGCCTTGCTCAACAATTTTTCCATTATCAAGAACAATGATCTTATCTGCATTAGCTATTGTACGCATCCTATGTGCGATAATGATTACGGTCTTGTTTTTAACCAATTCGGATAAAGCCCTTTGAATCTTTGATTCATTTTCAACGTCAAGGAAGGAAGTTGCCTCATCCAAGAGGATAACATTCGCATCTTTCAAAATAGCTCTTGCAATGGATATCCTTTGCCTTTGACCTCCGGATAATAATTCACCGTTTTCACCTATAACAGTATCATATCCATCAGGCAATTTGGCAACAAACTCTTCACATTCTGCAAGTTTTGCAGCTTCAATCACCTCTTCATCCTTTGCGTCCTTTTTGCCTATGCGGATATTTTCAAGAATGGTGTTGTTGAAAAGGATAACATCCTGGAAGACAATTGAAAAGTTTTCAAGCAATTTCTCGCTGTCAAGCTCCTTAAGATCCTGAGATCCCAGACTTACCTTACCTCTTACAGGGTCCCAGAACCTTGCTGCAAGCTTGGACACGGTTGATTTGCCTCCTCCTGAAGGTCCAACCAATGCAGTAACCTCACCTTGTTTGGCTGTAAAGCTTATGTCTTTTAAAACATCCTTCAAATCATCATAATTGAAATCAACGTTCTCAAATTCAATTGTATAGCCATCCAGGCTGTATTCCTCCAAGCCCCCTTCGATAAGCTTTTCACTTATTTCCTTGGTTCTTGCTATTTTCACGTCCATCATCAGGATTTCAGTTAAATACATCATTCCATTTTCAATAGGATTGTAGACAATTGCTGAAGCTATGAGGAATATTATTAGTGTATAAAGGTCTATTTGGCCGTTGATAATCAAGTGAGCTCCTAAAATAATTACACTTACCATTCCAAGTTTCATTATGATTTTTCCAGTAATCACCCCTACAGCGCCGCTTAACTCAACTTTTATTCTGGTTCTTTCTATGGTAGATGTTTGATTGCTTATCTTATTGTAATAATCCTCCTCATAGTTGTAGGATTTAAAATCACGAATTGATTCCAGGCATTCCTGTATTGAATCTCCACAGCCAATCAATTGTTTTGTTATGACCTTGCTTCCCTTGTCAATAAGGCCTTTAGATACATATATTGCAAGGAATCCTACTGGAACAACCCAGAAAAGAGCTATAGAAAGTCTCCATTCAAATACAAACATTCCTATTGCTACAAGAATCAAAGAAATGAATGAACCAAACAATTGGGGAATTGCATGTGAGAAGACATGTTCCAAATCAGTGCAGTCATTCATTATGGTGGATGTCAAATCTGCAAGGTCCCTGTTTTCAAAGAATGACAATGGCAATTTTCTCAAGGATTCAGCCAGATTTATCCTGCGGTTTTCACTTTCCACATATGTTGTATTGAATACAAAGTGATATTGCTTCCAGGACAGGTAGAATATTACTGCAAGCACAATAAGGATTAAAGGTATGAATGTCATCAAGTCAGGACTCATTCCCAATTGGGGATTGAGATAAATAAAAAGAAGCATTGCATATAATCCAACCGGAAGCATGAAGCTTATGTTTTGAAGTGCGGAATAGATTATCCCTTTTACAAGGTTTTTAGAACCTTCTTCAGTAAGTCCGAATCTTTCTACAAAGTACTCTTGCAACATTAAATCATCTCCTCTGCATTATCTTCAACAGAAGTGTTTTTAACCTTCCAATTTATTGACTTGTTGAATTCTGTCCACATTCTTGAATAAAGGCCTCCTTTTTCAACCAGGTCTTCATGTTTTCCAAGCTCTCTGATTCTTCCCTCCTCTATTACAAATATCTTATCCACATTCTTTACTGTTGATAGTCTGTGGGCTATCATTATGACTGTCTTATCCCTTGTAATCTCGGAGATTGCCTTTTGAATCATGTATTCATTTTCTGGGTCTGCAAGAGCTGTCGCCTCATCTAAAATTATGATTGGAGCGTCTTTCAATATTGCTCTTGCAAGGGCTATTCTTTGCTGCTGGCCTCCTGAAAGGTATGTTCCTTCGCTACCTATCACTGTGTCTATTCCATTAGGAAGTTCATCGATGATGTCATCACATTGGGCAAGGCTTAATGCCCTTTCAACTTCCTCTCTGCTTGCTCCCTTTTTACCTATTGCAACATTGTTATAGATGGAATCCTTCATGAGCATTGTGTTCTGGAATACAAAGGATATGTTTTCCATTAATTTCTTTGTTGAAATATCCCTTATATCCACTTCTCCGACTTTTATGCTTCCACTTTTTACATCCCAGAATCTTGGAATAAGTGAAGCAATAGTGGTTTTGCCTCCACCTGAAGGGCCTACGAGAGCTACAGATTCCTTTTCTTCTATCTTCAGGCTTATGTCATTTAATATATGCATGCCTGAATCTGTGTCATCATAGTCGAAGTAGACATTTTCAAACTCAATGGAATAGTTTTTAGGATCTTGAGGGTTTTGAGCCTCTGCCAAAGGTTCTTCATTCAATATCTCCTCAATGCTGTCCAATGCATAGGATGCAAGCATCCAATCCTGGGAAACAGACATTATATGATTCAGCATCACTGAACAGATTGGAGTGAATATTACATAGAATATGAAGTTTGATAATAGGCTTGGGTCGAATATGGAACCCATCAACAAGATGACTGCAGGAATTAAAAGTGCAAAGAACCCGTTTATTGCCAGGGTAAAACCGGTCATAGGCAACTGAGTCGAGAGGGAATATTCTGATGAGAACTTTGCATAGTTTTTAATCGCTGTTAAAAAGTTTTTATAGGAAAATATGCTTTGTTGGAATGCCTTTGTTACAGGAATTCCTCTGACATACTCAACAGCCTCTGCATTCATCTTTTCCAAATACATTTGGTATTCCGCCATTAGGTTTTGTGATTCTGATGAAAACATTGGAATCATGAATAAAATAGATAGGATTATTGGAATAAGACAAGTCAGCCCTAATCTGTAATCGAAACTAAATAATATTATTAAAAATGCTATTGGAGTTACAATAGCACCTGTTAAGTCAAATAGTTGGTGAGCAAGGAATCCTTCGGTTTTTGCAGCACCAAAATCGATTATTTTTCTAATTCCTCCACTTGTATGGTTAGAAAAATAACCGAGAGGCAATTTTAGCAGGTGTTTCATTGCAGCATCCTTCATGTTCTTTTCATTTTTAAATGCAGACAGGTGAGTGCCCATCAGACCTATGAAGTTCAGCAGGATTCCCAATACTGCAAACAGAAATGCGTTAAATGCATATGATTCTATGTTCTGGGCACTTGCAAAGTTAGGAGCTACTGTTAAAAGCTCATTTACCACTTTCCAAATGTAAATAAATGGTATAAGCATACATACTGCACTAATAGCTGAAAATATGCAGCCCATCACTGTTAAATATTTATAATTTCCCGAATAATTTAGTAATCTAATGAATTGATTTTTATTTGACATTTTTAGCTCCTTATAATCTAATTTAGGTTTGCCTAAAAATTAAATTTGCTCAAAAAAGACAATTGAAAAATAATGTAGTATTAAATCAAAAAAGAGCAATTAATTCTTAGTTTTATTAAATTAATTAAAAAATAACCTAATTTATTATAAAATATATTTTTATCAAGTATATAAATATATTTGAACTAAAAAGTCAAAAACTATACCAAAAGGACAAAAACATTAAGGTTTTGAAAAAGCCAACAAAGTGAAAATAACAGAACTATAAAGTCAGAAAATCAAATAGTTAAGAAAACTGAAAAAATAGAACTTAAAAGTCAGAAAATCACAAACCTAAGAAAACCTGAAAATAACAGAACTAAAAGGTCAGAATTTAACTAAAAAAGCTAATAACAGAACTATTAAGTCAGAAAATCAAATAGTTAAGAAAACCTGAAAAAATAGAACTTAAAAGTCAAAATTTAACTAAAAAAGTTAATAACAGAACTATAAAGTCAGAAAATCAAATAGTTAAGAAAACTGAAAAAAATAGAAATATTAAGTTAAAATTTAACTAAAAAGCTAAAATTACCTAAAAAGTCAAAAAATCTATAATAAATTATCCACATACTTGGCCTTGTATTCAGAGGGAGTATAACCAACATAGTCCTTAAAGGCCTGTGTAAACTTTGATGGAGATGAATAGCCAACAGCCCTGGAAATCTCGCTGATGTTTTGCTCATTCTGATTAAGCAGCTTGCAGGCATAATCCAGTTTATACTCCTTTCTCCACTTGAAAATAGGTTTTCCATAAACCTCCTTAAAGCAGTTCTTCAAGCTTGTCTTGCTTATGCCATACTTTTTGGAAAGCTCATCCAAGGTGATTTTACTGTCTAAATTATTTATCAGGTCTTCCCTAACATTTTCAATGATTTCCACCTGGTTTTTAGATAGGGAAAAAGTTTCATTATTGGAAAACTTGGTAATTGAGAAAAAAAGCAATAATTCCAATGATTTCAATTTATAATAGGATTCACATATTCTTTCATCAACATCATACAGCTCACCTATTACATGGTCTATTTTTTCATTGGACCTTACAAGGAAATACCCCTTGTCTTCCTTTAATTTATTATAGAAATCTATTAAATCAAAATCGGGGATGTAATTCTTGATGTGTTCATCAGCTATGTCCACATCCATGAAGAGCTCAAGGCCCTTATAGTAGCCTAATGGAAAATCGGATATTGTTTTTGTAACTTCAGATACGACAATGCACAAGTCTCCACGACCGAAGTAAACGAGTTTATCATCCTCTAACATATATGAATATCTGCCGTCAATACAATGATTTATTTCAAGAAATCTTGAACTTTCATAGTTTTCTGTAAATACTCCTGACAAATCCTCATTTTGAAAGTCTATGAATGCGAGAATAACTCCTGGAAAGATAGAGTAGGTTTCCATGATTCCGCAGTTTTCAATTTTGATGCTTTTTTTTAAACCTTCAATTGTCACAGATGTTTTTCGAAGAAGATTTTCATCAAGCAGCTCATACATTTCTTCATTCATATGAATACTATATTTACATTATTAATAAATTTTTAGTAATTGGAGAAAGCGGTAAAAAAACAAATATTAAAAACAAAAAGCAAAGCAAAAAAGAAAATAAAAAATCTGTTGAAATAAAATTCTAAAAGATTTTTTTATTTGATTTATTTAGGCTTTTCATTGAAATAAACCTTATTCATTCACTTTTTCCATAGCCTTTTTAGACCATTTGGCATCCATTAGCATTGCCCTTCCAATTCCAATCAGGTCTGCATATCCTCTTTTTAAGAGTTCCTCAGCATCATTTAGCTTTTTAACTCCTCCAGTTAAAATAATAGGAACATCACAGGAGTCTTTAGCTATCTTACTAAGTTCCTTAAAGTATCCGGGATCTTTGCTTTGGGGATTTGAATATCTGCACAGTCCTCCAGATATGTCTATTAGATCAACTCCGCTGTCAACAAATGACTTGACTGCATATGGAATTTCCTCAAGTTTGCTTCCGCCATCGAGGTAATCATATGCTCCAAATCTTACTGCAATTATATAATCTTCTCCAAGTGCATCTCTTATTTCCTGGATTATTTCATTTGTCAATCTTAAGCGATTTTCAAGACTTCCGCCATAGTCATCAGTTCTTTTGTTGGTGTATGGAGAATAGAACTGATTTAATAGGTATCCATGGGCACAGTGGATTTCCACTCCATCAAATCCTGATTTTTTACTTCTTTTCGCTGCCTTAATGAATGATTCTCTTATGTGGTCTATATCATCCAGGCTCATTGTGTTTAGATTCAATGGATTTTCCACCTTGGCCTCCTTTCCAGCATGGCTGATTTGCGCTATTGTAAATGTTGACTCATTGTGGATAGCATCGGTGAGTTTTTTATAGCTTTCAATAAAATCATCACTTGCCATTGACAATTGTTTTGGGTGAGCCTTTCCTTCCGGAGAGACATATTCGTGTTCTATTATGACAAGACCGGTTGATTCGCTTCTTTGTCTGTAATACTCAATCAATTCATCGCTTACACTTCCATCTTTACTGGAAGCCCTATCCATAGGAGGCATAACTATACGGTTTTGAATGCAAATCCCTTTTATTTTGAGTGGTTTTGTTATTATCATTTTATCCCCAGTTTCTATATTCTTATTTTTTGTTATTATCATTTTATCCCCAGTTTCTATATTCTTATTTTTGTTATTATCATTTTATCTTCATTTTCTAAATTTTTATTTTTGTTATTGTCATTTTTTCTTCATTTTCTATATTCTTATTTTTTGTTATTATCATTTAGTTATCAATTTTTTTGTTTAAGTTTTTTTGTTATTGTCATTATATCCTATTTTCTATGTTCTTATTTTTTGTTATTGTCCTTTTATCCTTATTTTTTTAATTTTCTTCAATAGTTTAATATAGGAATAAATTTAAATTAGTATTAATTATTACTTTCACTTAAGGCTAAATTTATTACTAAATATTGTTTCTCGTGATAAAAATGACAAAAAAAGCTATTGTATTTGATAACTCTGGAACATTGATAGAAAGGTATAGGGTTATAAAGGATGTTTCCACTGGGGAATTGATTACCCATATCAACTCATTGGATCTTATTGATTCCTGCTTGAATGCAGCTCTAGTTGTTTTGCAGTTCAATACAAATAGATTGAATGGCATAGATCCAAATACCCTTATTGGAGAATATGTTCTCGAAAATGATATTAATTTTGATATCAGCTATTATTCCACAGATGTTTCAAAGGAGGAGATTGCTGCAATACTTGAAAATGACAATGCTGTTGTCAAGGACATTACAGACACTTTTCCCCTTCTTAAGGAAAGGGTTCCCCATATGGAATTGTGTAACGGTTCTGCTGTAATCATAGACATTGCAGAAAATAGGATTGCATATACAATCACTTCAGCAGGACAGCTTTTTGGCGGAGTTAAGGATACAATAAGAGAGCTTCAGGACAATGATATAGATGTTTTCATTGCTTCAGGTGACAGGTCCGGTGCAATCAAACGTCTTGCAGACATAACTGGAATTCCAGAGGACCATGCATTTGCAACTGCAAGCACTCACAGAAAGGCTGAAATTGTTAAGAATCTTCAGGAGAAGGGTTATAAGGTAATGATGGTTGGAGACGGTCCTAATGACATTTTGGCTTTCCAACAGGCTGATTCTGCTATTTTAACTACTGAACAAAAGGACGGAGATTTCCCTGACAAGCTAAAGGACTATGCAGATTTCGTTATTGAGGAGATTTCTGAAGTTCTCCAAATCGATTTTTAATTTCACTATCTATTTTTAATTTTTTAATCATACCTGATTTTTGATTTCCTATTTTTACTATTTTTTAATTTTTCATGTTTTTTGTTTTCATTGATTTTTACTTATTTTTAATTTCATTCGCCTTCCTAAGAATAAACTTTTTCATACTCATTTTTAATTTTATTTAGCTACTAAGAATAAACTTTTTCATACTTATTTTTAATTTTATTTAGCTACTGAAAATAAACTTTTACACTTGAAATGGTGGCCTTCTTATTTCAAATACTTTCATATTAATTAATTTTCTTTTAGGAAATCTTCTATAACTTTTTTACTTTTTAAAACATTATCAAAATTATTTAATTCGATTATTCCATTTTTCACATATTTTAAAAGATTTAAATCTAGGGTACCTTCACCTATTGTTTGGTGCTTGTCCTTTATACCGTCATTGTCATTTATGTGGTTGTATTCAATATTAGGTATCTTAAAGAATTCCTCTGGATTTTCACAGGTGTTTGCATGACCTAAATCGATAGTGATTGAACATCCTGTTTCATTAGTAAGATTTTCAAGTTCATAAGGCCTGTTTCCAAGATATGAGAAACGTTCCGGCATGTTTTCTATTGAAAACTTAACGTCCATTGTATTTGCATGTTCCATTACATCAATAACAGATTCATGAAGGAATTCAAGAGCCATCTGTCTTAGGTAATCTTCTCTTCTTCCAATTGTTCCTGGGTGTGATGTGATGGCTATTGCTCCAATTTCATTTGCAAGGTCTAGACAATCCTTTGTTTGCTTTACGGATTCCTTTCTTATTCCTGTGTTTATGCTTGCAAGGTTTATGTCAACATTTACTGCATGCATGTAAATATCTAAATCAAAGGACTCAAAGGATTCTATGGCTTCCTTGTTTGTCAACATTTCATCAGGTCTGTATGGGCCTTCTGCAAGTAGTTCCACACAATCAAATCCATAATCTGTAGCTATTTCAAGCATTTCATGAACATCTTTCATAAACAGTGAAAGTAGTGAAAATCCCAGTTTCATTTTAATCTCCCTTATTTTCTGTATTTAATCTTATTTTTTTCTTTTTCCATTTATTTATTTTATTATTTTTAATTAATTTGTCCATAAAATTTAAATTATTTTATTATTTTATTATTTTATTCGGGTGTTTGATGAAATTTTAATTAGTTCACTTATTACAAATTCATTTAAAAAAATTTATATATATCTTAAATTAATTTATATTTATGTCAAAATTTTACATATGTAATTTTTTGATATATGTAAAATTATTTGTTTTTGCTTCAAAAATTAAAGAATTTATTCATTTTTTTAATTCTTGTGGAGGTGTATAATGAATAATGCAGAAAGTGAATTTGCAGACTGCAAATTATTAAATGATGATTCTGAGTTTTTCAAGGAAAACAAGAAGATGATTCAGCATGCTGTAAATGGTTTTTCCAGAGTTTTGATTCTATGGATTATAAAATACAATAAGAGCATTCATGGTTATGCAATCATGAAGGAATTGGATAAGTTCTTCACGACCCTGATTGATGAGGGAATTATTAAAAAGTCTAGTTCAAGCAAGGTCTATCCTATTTTAAAATCCATGGAAGACGCTGAAATAATAGAAGGAATCTGGAAAACACAGGAAAATAAAAAAGTTAAATACTATTCCATTACAGATAAGGGGATTTTATTGTTAAATGAGATTCGCAAAAAGCATTTGTCAATTTCAAAGTATCCTCAATGGAGTTTATTCTTCAATGACTTTTATTTTGAGTAAGCGGGTTTAATAATTTATTAAGCCTTAAATTTAGGAGTTTAATTTTAATTTAATAATTAAAAAGTATTGTAATTTTAATTTTAATTTAATAATTTATTAAGCCTTAAAAAGTCTTAAAATTTAATTTAATAATTAATAACTATTAAAAAGTCTTATTATTTAATTTAATAATATTAATAACTATTAAAAAGTCTTATTATTTAATTTAAACTCAATTTAACTTTAAACTATTTAGATTTTATATGAATTTATAATGGAGGTTAAAAATGAAATATGCAATTGAAACATTTGACCTAAAGAAAATGTATAAGGATTTCATTGCTGTTAACTCTATTAATATGAAAGTTCCAAACAAGACAATATTCGGTATGCTTGGACCTAACGGTGCAGGAAAGACCACTACTATCAAAATGCTTACATGTCTTGCACTTCCTACAAGCGGAACAGCTGTTGTAGGTGGATATGACATTCAAAAGAACCCTGATGAGGTCAGGGACCTTTTAGGAATGGTTCCACAGCAGGTCAGTTTGTACAAGGACTTGACAGTTAAGGAAAATGCTGAAATGTGTGCAGACTATTATGGCGTTCCCGTTGATGAGAAGATGGATCGTATTGATGATTTAATGGAACTTGTGGACATCAAGTATGCGGAAAACAAGACAATTTCCCAATTGTCCGGCGGTCAAAAGCAAAAGGCGTCTCTTGTCGCTTCCCTTGTTCATAGGCCAGACATTCTCTTTTTGGATGAACCTACAATAGGGCTTGACCCTACAACCAAAAGGGTTCTTTGGGACCTTATTCGGGAATTGAATGACAATGGTCACACAATCATTCTATGTTCCCATGACATGCATGAGGTTGACATGCTTTGTGACAATGTGGGAATCATTAATACAGGCAATCTTGTTGCCTATGACACTCCTCAAGGACTTAAGGACACTTTATTGAAAGAGAGAAAAGTGGAGTATGAGGAGTCCGTCAAGGAGGCCTTGATGCAAATTCAGGAAGAAAGCAAAACCGAAGACAAATGGGCTTCAAGGGAAAGAAACTTGCAGCTTAAGGATTTAAACCTTAGGGAAATGTCTGTTTTGGTAAACAATCTTGATGATAAAATGGTTAATGGGCTATTGGATATTCCTGCTGTTCACAGTATTGACGTTTCTAAGAATGAAAGGATTCTTCTTAAGATTGAAAGCTTTGATGACAATGTTGTAACCGAGGTTATCAAGTCTATTGTTAATAATGGAGGCATAATCGGTTCGGTTTCTACTGAGGAGCCTTCACTTGAAGACGTATTTATGAGAGCAACTGCAGAGGTGGATGAAGATGCTAGAGCTTAGGATTAAAAAGTCTTATTCTTCTGCTTTAAAAAGGAGTTTAGCTATTGAATTTAATAGTTTAATTCGTCTTGGAGGGATTTTATGAAATTTGAATACAATAATATCCTTTTTATGTATTTGGAGGGATTTTATGAAATTTGAAGGCAAAAAAATCCTCTGGATGATTAAAAAAGAATTTCTAAGCTTGAAAAGACATCCAGGCAGATTGGTTTCAATTATTGTATTCCCAATTATCATGATTCTTCTATTCGGTTATGGTATGGGAGGGGATTTGGAAAACCTTTCAGTTGTTGTTGTCTCCCAGGATGGAGGGGACTTGACAGACGCTACATTGGATGCAATGAAGGATATGGACGTTTATCATATTGTAGACGTTACTGATTCAGTTTCACACGCTAAGAGAATGGTTGATCGGGGTGAGGTTAAGGCCGCAATAATACTGCCTTCGAATTATGATGATGATAATGCGGATCAGAAGGCCGTAACCCTTTATATAGACTCATCTGATCAGATGGCTACTCAGGCATTGGTTCCAACCACTACTGCACTCTTTAATGAATTGTCTGCAAAAAGTGCAAGTGCCACCCAGCTAAACACTCAGAATTCCTCTAAAAAGTCTTCTGCAATTGATTCAGTTAAAAGCGCTATTTCACTTCAGGTAAATAGGATTTATGGAGACATAAAATACATAGATTTCCTTGTGCCTGCCGTACTTGGCATGACAGTTATGTTCAGTTGTATGATGGGTATGGGAGCTTCAATTGCTGGTGAACGTGAAACAGGAGAGCTTGCTAGACTTTTCATGACTCCTACATCAGTTGCTACTGTTATAGGTGGTAAGATTGCAGGAAAACTTATTGTGGAATTGTTGCGTGCCTTGATACTCTTGGTTGCAGCTATTTTACTATTTAACATTACGGTTAAGGGAGGCATTCCAGCCACATTCCTCATACTTGTCATAGGAGCATTGTGTTTTGTTGGATTCGGTATAATGATTTCAGCCACTGCAAAGACACAGGAAGATTATGCCCAAATGGTAATGCCATTTTCAATGCCTATGATGTTTGTTTCTGGAGTGTTCTATCCGATTGAAACAATGCCTTGGATTTTCCAAAAACTAGCATACATTTGTCCTTTAACATATTTGAACGATGCAATGAGGGCGGTAATGATTCAAGGTCACAGCTTAGGTGACGTTTGGATTGATATCCTTGTTCTTTTAGGATTTACATTACTGTTCTTCATTTTGGGAGTAGTAAGATTCGACAGAGATGTCTAATTATGATTTATGGCTTAAAATTAATTCATAATCCATTTTTAGTAAATTAATGGAGATTATGATTTAATTAGCTATTCATGATTTATTTAATGATAATTTATGATTATTAGCTTTTTAATCATGATTTATTTATAAACGGGTGATTTTATGAATAATAAATTCAAATACTTATTGATAGGTTTAATTTTACTTATCTTATGCTTGGCTCCGGTTTCAGCTAACAATTGGCTTATGTTCCAGCATGATGCTAAACACAGCGGTTATCTGGATGAGTCCTCAGAATTTGTCTCAAACCTTTGGGATACAGATCTTAAATCAACTGTCCTCTCAAGTCCAGCTATTGTAAACGATACAATATATGTAGTAACCCATGACGGCATATTGAATGCAATAGACATGGAGGATGGAGACATATTATGGACTTATGACTTTGAGGACAAGTTCAAAGCCTCTCCTGTTATTAAGGGAGATACATTGTATATAGGATCCATGGACGGTACATTCTATGCCTTGAATATCAGTGATGACTTGGATGATGATGACCATGATGAAATCTGGAAGGAAAGGGTTGATGAAGCTATTGAATCAACTGCTGTAATCTCTGGAGAAAGGGTCTATTTCGGCTCCAATGACGGCCATGTATATGCATTCAGCACTGATGGCGATGAAAAATGGGACTATAAATTAGGTGGAAAGGTCAAGTCATCTCCAGTAATTCTTGATGATGAGCTATTTGCAGCATCAACAAATGCTAAGGTGGTAAGCCTTGATAAGGATGATGGAAGCAAAAACTGGATTTACACCTGTGGTGACGAGGTATTGTCATCTCCTGCCGTTACAAAAGATAATGTTGTTGTAGGAAGTGTAGATGCTAATGTCTATAACCTTAATAGGGATGATGGTGAGCTTAACTGGACTGCAAACATGGAATATAAAATAGTATCTTCTCCATCAGTTGAGACTTATGACAACAATGTTTACATTTCAAATGACAACGGCAATGTCACTTGCTTTGACTTAAGGGATGGAACATTTAAATGGTCCTACAAGACTGACGCTTCAGTAAGGACAACTCCTGCAATGAATGACAACTATATTGTTGTAGGTTCAAATGACGGTAATGTGTATCAGTTAAATAAATACACAGGAGAGAAGATTTTTTCATATAATCCTGGAGCTATTCTTTTCAATTCAGAGATTTCAGCCTCTCCAGTATTGTATGGCGACAACCTATTTGTAGCAGACCATAGCGGACATCTATATTCAATAGATTTAAACAAGCAGGACACTCCATTTTCAATTTTCCTAATATTTAGCATAGTAATTGCATGTATAGTTTTAGTCTTATTGTATGTAATTATAAAAAAAATAAGGGGAAGGGATAAAAACAATGGAAAGTCCAAAAGGTCTTTAAAAAGAATAAAAGGTAAAAAATCAGTTAAGGAAAATAAAATAGAAGAAGAATGAGCTTTTCTCATTTTCTTTTATTTTCTATTTTTAATATTTTAAAATCAATTAATTTAGTTATTAGGAAGTTATTAGGTAAAATAAGATATGAAATTTATTTAATATTATAAATGATTAAATAAAGTCCATATTTCCGGATACTTTTCAGCTATTGCCTGATCTATAAGATTAGATGCTTCATTACTTATGCTGAATTCAGGTTCTGTTTTTCTCAAGTATCTTAAAACTGCTGCAGATTTTGCTGACCATAATGTGATTCTTGGATTATTTTCAACAGTTTCTATCACTTCACCTACTAGCTTTTCTTCTTTTTTACTTAAGAAACTAGTCACTTCTATATTTTCATCAGAAGCTTCTATATTTTTAATAGTTTCAGAAGTTTCTTCATTTAAATCAAGGCTACTTTCAATATTTTTAATAGTATTTTCTGGGTCTGAAATTGCTTCACTTTCAGATTGAATTTCATCTTCAATTGTATCATTTTCTACAATTTCATCATCATTGCTGAATACATTAGTATAATTGGAACTTTCTTTAGCTTTTTTGTTTGACTTTTTAGCTTTTTTAGTTTCTTTTACTTCTTCTTCAGCTGTTTCTTCAGCTGTTTCTTCAGCTATTTCTTCAGCTATTTCATCTACTTTTTCTTCTTTTTCTAACTTTTCTACTTCTTCTGTAGATTCTTCTTGAATTTTTTCTTCAATTTTAGCTTTTTCTACTGTTTCAGTTTCTTCTTTAGCTTTTTCTTCTACTTTTTCTTCTACTTTTTCTTCATTTTCTAAAGTTTCTGTTTCTTCTGTAGATTCTTCTTGAATCTCTTCAATTTCTTCCTCTTTTTCATCTTTGGAATTGTTTTTTAAAATGTCTTCTAAACTAATGTTTTCTTCGACTTCAGTTTCTTCAACTTCTATTTTAGGAATTAAAGAATCTAAACCTCTTCCTAGTCCTGAATTTTTTGCCATTTTACCAAACCCCTAATAATTTTCATTTATGATTTTAAAATAGTTTATAATAAATTTAATTTTATTTTTCTTCTAATTCTAAGATTTCCTTAGCTTGTTTTTATATTATATTTAATTTTATTTTTCTTCTAATTCTAAGATTTCCTTAGCCAATTTCAAATATGATATTGCTCCCTTGCTTTCTGGATCATATACAATACATGGTTTTCCATAACTTGGAGCTTCTGCCAAACGTATGTTTCTTGGAATGACTGTTTTGAAAATGTATTCTCTTCCCTGGAAGTATTTTTTAAGTTCATTATACACTTCCCTTCCAAGCCTGGTTCTTGCGTCATACAGTGTCAGCAATATTCCCTTGATTGGTGTTGGACTTCTAAGTCTTGTTTCAACCAATTTGATTGTATTCATTAAATCAGCCAATCCTTCAAGTGCAAAGTATTCTGCCTGAATTGGTATGAGTACACTGTCTGCAGCTATTAAAGAATTGATTGTTATTATTCCTAATGAAGGAGGCAAATCAATAATTATATAATCAAAGATGCTTTTGATCGGTTCAAGAAGATTTTTTAAAGCTATGTGATAGTTTTCTTCCTGACTTAGTTCTATTTCAATTCCACTTAGGTCTATATTGCTTGGTAATATGAAAAGGTTTTCTATTTTAGTTGGAATTGTAGCCTTTTGAACACTGCAATCGTTTACTAATGCTGTATATACTGTTTTCTTGATTTCTGTTTTGTTTATTCCAAAACTTGTTGTTGCGTTTGCCTGCGGATCCATGTCTACTACAAGCACTGCTTTTCCCATTGCTGCAAGTGAGGTTGCAAGGTTTACAACAGTGGTTGTCTTTCCGCATCCACCTTTTTGATTCATTACTGCTATTGTTTCACTCATTAAATTAACTCCATTATTTTTTAAGTAAATTTATGAATATGATTTTTGAAAATTTATTTTTTTAATAATAAAATTGGATTTTTAATAAATTTTTTCTTATAATCTATCCAATTTTAACTTAAAAATTTCTGATTTTAACTTATAATTTATTTTGTTTTTAGTTATAATCTGCTAAATTTTAACTTATAATTTACTAAGTTTTTACTTATAATCTGCTGAATTTTAACTTATAATTTATTTTGTTTTTAGTTATAATCTGCTAAATTTTAACTTA
>NZ_CALCYR010000304.1 GCF_937906425.1 uncultured Methanobrevibacter sp.
AATTTAAATAAATAATATTTTTAAACAAAATTCAATAATGAAAAATTTAAATAAATAATATTTTTAAACAAAATTCAATAATAAAAAATTTAAATAAATAATATTTTTAAACAAAATTCAATAATGAAAAATTTAAATAAAATTTTACTTAATCATCGTCGTCTATGAAGTCTTCCATATTGACGAGATCCTCTAGAATCATTTCTCCTTCGGATAATTTTTCTAAAAGTTCAGCTCCTGTTTCAGAACCTTTTGCAATTAAAACGTCTCCAGGTATAATTACAGTATCTTTATCAGGGCCGTAAATCCATGAATCTCCACGTCTAATTGAAATAATTCTCATTCCAGTACGATTCAATAACAATAAATCTCCTAGAGAATTATTTGCAAGTACAGAACTGTCATCAACATTTAAACGGATAATTGTTTTTTCACTTTCTTCCATAACCATCTTAAATACTGGGTGTGGTTCAAATCCTTTTAATGTTAAATCAGCTAAATCCTTTGCTGCATTTCCCATTGATTCTGCAGCCTCTGCGATTTCAAGCAAGGTAGTTAATTTTTCTGCATCCTCAAGAGATCTGGCAGCTACAAGAGATTGTTTTTTAATCTCATAATTCATGCTGTTCAATCTATTTTCCAAGGTCAAAACCTCTTCAGCTGCAGCTTTATTGTTAAATAAAACAGCTGAATAAGCTAAATCAACCATTAATTCCGACATATCTTTCATTTCAATTAAAAGATCTTTTACACTTGGCATTTTAAAACCTCTTATGTAATTTAATAAATATAAAAATAATTTTTAAATCAAATATAAATACGACTTAATCTTTAAATAAAAAAATAAATTTCTAAATCAAAAATTAATATGACTTAATTTTTAAATTAAAAATAAATTTTTAAATCAAATATAAATACGACTTAATTTTTAATCATAAAGTCTTATTAAGACAATTCCGTCTTAATCTTTAATCACAAAGTCTTATTAAGACAATCCCGTCTTAATTTCAATAATTCTAAATGTTTTGTCTTTAAATCATCAACTTTTTCAATTCTTTCATCAAGACCTTCTCTAATAAGTTTACAAGGCTCTTCAAGATGAATCCAATCACAATCCTGGCAACTCCAAACATCCTTGTCCTTAATCCATGTTCCTCCGGTTACACCATCAACGCATGGATAGAATGGACAATAACAAAAGTCACATGCTTCAAGTTTTGCATGACATGGCAGGTAATCACAATCATAATCCAATCCCTTAGGAGTTTCATCCTTTAAATATCTTTCAAAAAAATCGATATTATATGAAATAAGCTTGGTTCTTTCAATATAATCGCAGGATGTGACCATATACTCATCAACCAGATATGACAATTTGCTACCTATAATTATTATGGAATCCTTGTCAACCATCTCAAAGTCTATAGCTTCAAATTTGGAAATGCTAAGAAGGGAATTTGATTCTAAAACTCCGCATAACAAATCAGGATTGAAGTCATTTACAATTTCAATGAGCTTATTTAAATTGGTCTTGTCTCCATCTTCAGATATTGGATTGTTGATTGCTAGAACAATATTAGCTTCAATAATGTTTTTAATCTTATTTTCAAGTTCAGACATTGGTAAAATCGGATTATTCAAGTTTATTACCGCATAATCAGATAATGGAGCTCCTAAAATTGAAGAAACATAATTGAGTTTAGAAATGGATGGGAATATCTTAAAGTCTAAATTAGTATATTTAGAGCTTAATTGAACCAAAACATTAGCCAAACCTGATGTATTCGGATCTTTGGAACTTACAATAGCTACATTATTACCATTTTTGCTTGCATTAATGGCAAATTCTATTTTAGAGAAATCAAATAAGAGCCTATCTAATTCAGAGTATGATTTTTCTTCAAAACTATCATCAGTCTCAACTTGAGAACTGCCTAAATCCTCACCAATCACATCTTGAGAACTGTCTAAACCTTCATCAGTTTCAACTTGAGAACTGCCTAAATCCTCACCAATCACATCTTGAGAACTGCCTAAATCCTCATCAATGGCCTCAATATCTAAATCAGACCCCTCTACACTGGATTCTGAATTGATGAGTTCATTGATTTTATCCTTAACTCCTAATTCAAAGGCAAATATCTCTCCATTATACTTTTCTCTAATAAAGCTTAAATCACAATTGTCATAAACAACAATCATATCAGAATTCATTAAAGCATTATAAGCATTTAAGGTAAGATTTCCTTCTTCTGGACCAATACCAATAAGATTAATCATTATATCACTTGCTTTATTTATTATTTTAAAAAATAAAGAAAATTAATAAAAACAGTATTTTAAAAATTTAAATACCTAAAAAGTTAAAATAGGATTTAAAATTTAAATACCTAAAGAGTTAATACAGTATTTTAAAAATTTAAATACCTAAAGAGTAAAAAATAGGATTTAAAATTTAAATACCTAAAGAGTAGAAAATAGGATTTAAAAGATTAATAGTAATCTCATCGTCCCCACCTGAGGAATAGGAAGACTCTGATGCACTACCACCATCATCATAACTGGAACTGGAGGCGGAACTGTAATCACTGCTGGAAGAACCGCTAGAACTGTATGAACTAGAAGATGAACCACTGCTTGAACTTGATTGATAAGAATAGGTCTGACTGGATCCACTTGGTCCTGAATCATAATTGGAATATGTTGAATTACTGCTTGAGTCTCCATCATAAACCTTTAATATTGATTCTATCTTTAAAGTGTCCAAATCAGCTGTTAAACCATCAATGGTTTGCTTTACAGTTACTGAAACAGTGATTTTATAATCAGGTTCTCCACTAATTACAATTGAACCTGAACTGGTCTTAGGTTTGGAATAACCATATGCAGTTACAGTTGCATTAAATTCGCTTTGACTTGTGTCATCACTTGTAGTGACAGTCATATTTTCTACATTAACACCATCCACATCTGCCTTATCTGAAATGGCCTCAGCCAAATCATATTTATTGGTAACATTTAATTCATCTGGATCCTTAATAAGCAATCCGCCTACGTTTTCTGGACTAAAGATTGAAGTGATGGTACTAACTTGCATATCTATTAATTCTCCTGGATCTGGAACTTCGCCATTTACAATTGTATATGAACTGAAGATTCCTATTTCAAAAAATGCAATAAAAAGCACTATAATAAGAATCACTCTTGATATATTCATTTTTTCATCCCTATTGAATTAATTTATAATGCCAATAATCATTTTTTTTTATTGACAGTTTTATTAAGTTATTAACCGTGACAGTTAATATCTTATAATAATAAAGTTTATATTATTTATATATAATAAAATTATCGAATATTAGTTTCCAAATGGTATAGATTATTTTATAAACTACTAAAAAGATAATATATTTAGTAAACTTTATAAAATACAAAGTTTAATTTTTTAATAAAATCGTAAAATTTCTAATTTTGATTACTTGAAAAAAATTATTAATTAAATTGGATTTAAATAAAAATCTATTAATTAAACTGATTAAAAACATGATTTAATTAATTAAACGGATTAAAAAATTTTATTAGCTTATTTCATTAAAAAAAACTAAAAATGGTAAAATATGACAGCTGAAATTCTACTTAAATTTGCAAGGAAAGGAATAATTCTCTCTCCAGAAGCATATGATTTAATTAATTCTTCTAAAAATCCTTTAGATTTAAGTTCTTCCATTATATTAAAGTTAAAAAGTGGAAAACTAAATAATGAGGATCTTGTTCCAGTCCAAAAATCCAATATAGAGGAAATGATGAAGGAACTTGGAATAAGTGTAAAAACTAAAAAGGAAGAAGTCAATCATGGAGCGAACAGTTTTACAGGAGAAGAATCAGCTGAAAACCCAATTCAAGAAAAAAGTGGTAGTCAAGCTTCTATAGAGACTCCTAAAGTTGAAACTCCAAAAGTAGAAACAACTGCAGAAACAAAAACAATAGAAACTCCAAAAGTAGAAACAACTGCAGAAACAAAAACAGTTGAAACTACAACAGAAATTAGAACAGAAGCTCCAAAACCAGAAAAACCACAAATCCAAAAACCAGAAGCTCCAAAACTGGAAAAACCACAAGTTCCAAAAGCTCCTGTAAATCCTGCTTATCCAAGTCAATATGTGCAAACAATTGAAGATACAGAAGTCTCTGAAGAAACCAAACAAAAATACAAACGTAATTTAACAGATTCCAAAGTAAACTTCGATAAATTCAAGGTAATTACAGATACAAGCAATAAATCATATACAAGCGGAGAAATTGGAAACCTTATAGAATATTTCCAAAACAGGTATCAAAAATTAAGTGGAATCCTATCCAAAAGACCTGAATTAAGAGCTTTCAATAAAATTAATGAAATAACAGAAAATCAAACTGACTTAAATCTTATTGTAATGATTACAGATATAAGAATAACCAAAAACGGCCATTTCTTCCTTGAAGTGGAAGATGAGACTGGCTACCTTAATGTTCTTATAAGCAAAAACGATGAGGAACTGATAAGGGCTGCTAGAAACCTTATGAAAGATGAGGTTATTGGTATTATAGCAGAAAGACGACCTGGCAATGAACTTGCTATCTGTAAAAATATTATTGATCCAGGGGTTCCAAGAATGCCTGAAAAGGAAATTGATTTTGCTACAGTATTTACATCAGACATTCACATTGGAAGTATTACCTTCCTTGAGGATGCATTCACCAGATTTACAAGATGGATTAATGGTGACTTTGGTAGTGAGGAACAACGTGAAACCGCAAATAATGTCAAATACATGATTGTTGGCGGAGATATTGTGGATGGAATAGGCGTTTATCCTAATCAGGATAAGGAATTGGCGATAAAGGATATTACAGCCCAATATGATGAAGCTGCTCGTCTGCTTGGTGACATTAGAAGTGATGTAAAAATCATTATCACTCCAGGAAACCACGACGCTTCAAGAGTGGCTGAACCGCAGCCTGCCGTACCTGAAAAATATGCAAAATCATTGTATAAGTTAAATAATGTGGAATTTTTATCAAATCCTAGTATGGTAAGTTTAGATGGAATGAATGTACTCATTTACCATGGAAGAGGAATAGATGATATGGTAATGGGTTCAAATGACTTTTCACACGAACGTAATGATTTGGTAATGAAGGAATTCCTTAATAAAAGACATTTAGCTCCTTTATATGGTGAAAGAACTCCTCTTGCTTCAGAACTTGAAGATCATTTGGTAATTGATAAAGTACCTGACGTTTTACATACAGGACACGTTCACATTAATACATACACAAAATATAAGGGAATTCATTGTATTAATTCAGGAACTTTCCAGACCCAGACAGAGTTCCAGAAGATTTATAACATTGTACCAACCCCAGCAGAAGTGCCTATCATTGACGTTGGCGGAAAGTATAAACAGTTTAAATTTATTTAAATTAATAAAAGACTATATTATTAACTTTAAAACCATATAATTAATTTTTAATTAAATTAAAAATTAAATAATTAATTAAAAATTTAAAACTAGATAATTTAAATAAATTTTAAAACTAAAAAATTAAATTAAAATTTAAAACTAAGTAATTTAAATAAATTTAAAACTAAAAAATTAAATTAAATTAAAAAATTTTAATTAATTAACTTCAATTATACTAATTATTTTATTTCTATTTTTTATTTATTCTATTTTAAGTGATTTTTATGGAAAAAGAAATTGTTAAATCAGTTGTAGAAATGTCAGCTTATGTATTTGAAAGAGGACTTGTTTCAGGAAAAGCTGGAAATGTTAGTGGAAGATTTAAAACTGAATCAGGAGATATAATAGCTATCACTCCAACACTTAAGTCATTGGCTGATTTAAGGGAAGAGGACATTATTCTTGTAGACATTGATGGAAAGAATCTCACCAAAGGTAAACCTTCCTCTGAAACAGGTATGCATCTAGAAATATATAAGGCAAAGGAGGATGTTAATGGAATTGTACATACCCATTCCCCTTATGCAACAGGATTTGCATTTTCAAATCAAAAAATCAAACGTCTTGAAGGTTTTGGAGCCATTCAATCAGAATACATTAAGGACATTGAATACTTTAAACCAGGAAGTGTTGAATTGGCTCAAAACGCTGCAGAAGCCTTAAAAAATGAGGACGTTATTGTTTTAAAAAATCATGGAGTTATTGCAACAGGAGCAACAGTTAAGGAAGCTGCCACACTTGTTGAATTTGTTGAGGAAATAGCTAAAACCCAGTTTGTAACTCATATGCTTAATTCCCTTGACAAATAAAATATTTCATTGAAACTTTAAAAAACTTATTTTAAATTAGTTTTAATAGAATAAAAAACTTATTTTAAACTAGTTTTAATAAAAACTTTAAAAAAAACTTATTTTAATCTTGTTTTAATAGAATAAAAAACTTATTTTAAACTAGTATTAATAAAAAACTTTAAAAAACTTAAATTAAACTTTTTTTATACCTTTTTAACTTATTAACCCTTTAATAAAGAAAACTAAGTTAATTATATAAACTTTTAAACTAAATACTATAATATGAAAATCGAATTTGATAGTATAGGGACAATACATTCTCCTTTTACTGAACTTGAAGGAATGCCTATTCAACCAACAGGTGCAAAGGGAATTAAAGGAGAAATACATATTAAAGATGAATATAAGGCTGGATTAAAAGACATTGATGGTTTTTCACATTTAATACTTATTTATCACCTTCATAAAACCAATGGAAATGCATTGGAAGTGAAACCATTTATGGACAATAACACTCATGGAGTATTTGCAACAAGATCTCCTAAAAGACCAAACAATATTGGAATGACTGTTGTTGCCTTAGATGATGTAAAAGATGATATATTATACATTTCAAATGTAGATATTCTTGATGGAACTCCATTGCTTGATATCAAGCCATATGTACCTCAATTACATGAGGACACTATTACAGACCTTAGAATAGGCTGGTTTGAAAGCAAACATCAAAAGGCTAAAAAACAAAAAGCAGACGATAGGTTTATTAAATAATAAATAAACTTATCTTTACTATTTTTATTAAAAAACAAATAATTTATTTTTCTTATTAATGAATATTACTTCTTTTTTCAAAAAACTCTAAAAAAGTCAAAATAAAATAAATAAAAAAAGTCAATAACTTAAATAAAATAAACACTTAATAAAAAAAGTCAATAACTTAAATAAAATAAACACTTAATAAAAAAAGTAACTTAAATAAAAAAATTTAAAAAAAATAAAAAAAGAAATAGTTTAAAAACTATTTCTAACTAATTTTTACAGTACTTTTAACAGTAGTAGCCTTGTATCTTTCGTCTCCTGCGAATTTAGCAGTGAAAGAGTAGGTTCTCTTACTAGAAAGACTTACCTTTACAGTAGCTATACCTTTAGCATTTGTAGTTGCAGTGTAAGATTTACCATTTACGGTGAAAGTAATCTTTTTACCGCTGATTGCAGTTCCTCTAGAGGTTTGGAATGTTGCAGTCAAGGTTTTTGTCTTTGCACTTGCCTTATAGGTTTTCTTAGCTGTAGTGAGTTTTACAGGTTCTGGGTTTACAGTAATTTTTGCAACTGAGAAACTTGCATTGTATTCATCGTCACCTAAGAAACAGAGAGCAAAGGTGTAAGTACCTTTAACACCAAGGTTAATTTGAGTTTTAGCCTTACCGTCTGCATCGGTTGTAGCATTATAGACATGTCCATTGAATCCAATGTAGACCATCTTTTCTGCTAAAGCATTTCCTTCAGAGTCAACTAATTGGAAGTTGAAGTATTCACCATTTCTACCATCAAGGTTAATGTTAATTGCATTTGTGGTCATATTGTCACAAATGAGATTTGTAGCTTTCTTCTCAATTTCTTCACCGACTTGTAAAATGGTACTCCAGGTGGATTCTTTTAATGCACCGGTTCCTGGGAATTTTACGGTCATGTAATGTTTTCCTTGGGTCAATACACTTGTAGGAACATATACTGCACCGGTAAAGTCTGAAAGACCTGAGTAGTCTACACCATCGATTTCAACATTAATGGTTTCATTTGCATCAATGTGGTTATTGTCATCAACTTTCCAAATCTTAACGGTAATGTTATCATTTAAAGCAATGATTGATTCATTTAAAACAATTGTTGAAGCACTTTCAATTTCCAATGGGTCTAATGTTTCAGCATCTCCAATAGGAAGATATACTTGAACATAGGTTACATTGGTGTTAGCGTCAGATTCAGAGAAAGTTCCGCTTGTAGAACCAATATAAGATGAATCTCCCTTAACAATGTAATAGGAGAATGTAGGAGGCATAGGAGTAAACCAAATACCACTGTAATTGTTTCCTTCACCAATTTGGATGTTGCTGTAACCGCTGCCTAAGAAGAATCCGATTTTGGTCTTGTTAGCAAAGGTGTTGTTGTCAGCTACAATATTGGAGGATCCATAACAGGTTATACCAATCACACTGTTGTTGATAACGTTATTGATTGCAGTGTGGCCGGAACTGTGCATAAGATAAATACCTTCCATTGCACCTGTGATGTAGTTTCCTTCAACTGTACAGTTAGGTCCGGAACCATGTCTTACGTCAATACCGTGGTTTGCAGGGTCAATGATTGTGTTGTTTACAATGTAGGTACGAGCAGATCCAAAGGAGATAATACCCATATCACTTACATCTGTTACGATATTGTTTCTGACAATGGTGTCATAGTTTGGATTGGTAAATTTACTACCTACATAAAGACCGAAACGTCCTCCGCTGATGTTGTTATCTTCGATAATACCCTTTGTAGTGTTGAAGATGATTACACAGGATGGAGTCATCATGTTTGCAGCGGTAACTCCTTGAGCTACGAAATTAAATCCGCTGAGGGTAAATCCGTTTACGTTTTTAACTTCAAAGATACCGTTATAGTAACTTCCAGTCTTTGGAGTACCGGTTAAAACTGCTCCATTACCATTGATTGTAAGATTTTTAATGGTTTTTGAAGTAGTTACATTGGTTTCATTATCTACACTATCTTCACTACCTATAACCAAATTCACATCAGAATAGTCTCCTGCTGCAAAGTTAATTACAGAATTGTCGGTAGCTGTATCCAATTTTGTTTGAATTTCATCATTGGTCATTGTATTGTCAATGTCAATGGTAGTAGCTTCTTCGACAGTTACATTCTCATCCCCATCAGCAGCTGAAACTGAAGCCATTGAAACAAGAGTTAAAATAACCAAAGACAATAATATAATCTTTTTATTCATTTTATCACTATTAAGTAAGATTTTAATATTCTTTTAAAAAAAATATTCATTTTTCACTGATTAAGTAAGATTTTAATATTCTTTTAAAAAAAATATTAACTGTTGAAATAATTTATTAAATTAAGTTTAAATCGAAAGAAACCATAATCTAAATCTTAAATAAAAATTACCTAAAATATAAAGATTGAACTAAAAATAATTATTAATGAAAATAAAAGCCATATATAATAGATTTATTAATTTCAATTAATTAATAAAACTTAATTTAAAAAAATATATCAAATAAGATAACTATATGATATTTTTTTCATATTGTACCTTAAATATACTTTATTTTTATTTTATATAAAGTTTTTAGTTTGTTTCTCATTATTAACAATGTTATATTTGAATAACTATTGTTAAAATCAAATATTTAAGAAAAATAATAATTTTAAATCATTTTAGTAATGTTTAAATATAATTTAAGAAATAAAAATAAGTATAAAGTATTTTAAAACACTGTTATAAAATTTAAAAAAAATACAAAATATTTTTCATAAATAAGAATAAAAACTAAAAGTATATTTTAGATGAAAGTTTTTATAAATGGATAAAAAATTAAAAAACTAAAAACAAGCAGAATTTAAAAAAAAAGGGATAAGATATTATGAGAACTAAATACACAAACAAAAAGAAGCTCTTCTTTTTAATATTCTTAGTCCTGCTCACTTTAACTATTAGCTTACCTGTCTATGCCAATGAAAACCTAAGCTATACAGATGCAGGATCAAATGTGGATTCTGATAATATCTATTCACAAGATTCAAACAGTCAATCCAACCTACATAAAGTTTATTCAAACCTTTCAAAGGATGAGATTCAGACTATCTTCGACAATTCCCTTGAGGGAGATACCATCCAATTTATGGACAATTCCTATGATAATGTTTCAATAGTAGTAGAAAAAAGCCTAAACATTGTCAGTGAAAAAAATTCAACAATTAATTCCGGAACAAGCAGCAAGGCTCAAAGCATGGGAATTTCAGACTCATTCATTTTTTATTTTACAAATCTTTCATCAAACAGCATGATAAGGGGCCTTATCTTAAAGGGTTCTTCAGACTATCTGATTGAGGTTCAAGGAGCAAACAACATAAGCATTATAAACAATAGATTAAATGGAGGAGGAATCCTATTAAACAATTCAATGAGAAATACAATTGTAAACAACTCCATTAGCAATGCTTATGATGGAATCTATTTAAATAATGTTAATAGAACTCTAATCAGCCAAAACAAGATTTATAAGAATAAAAATATGGGATTGAATCTAAATAATGTTTCAATCAACAATATAACATATAATGAAATTTATAAAAACGGTGCAGACGGAGTCTATTTGGCCAATGGAAAGACAAACAGGTTCTATTACAATAATATTACCGAGAATGCCATAAGCGGTATCAGATTGGAGGGAAACACTACACGTAACCAGATACAATACAATAATATCTCAGGAAATACAATGAATATTTATGCAAATTCCCTAACAAACAATGATGTAATCAGTTACAATACATTGATGTATGCTAAAAAATCAAAGGATTGGTTTTACACTACAGAGGACAATCTAGGATCAGCCATTGTATTTGCAGATGACTTTAAGGCTGCACAAGCGGGAACAATGTTTTTCGGATTTAATTCTGTAGGTTTCAATGCAATTTGGGATGCAAAAAGTACAATGAGCCATCCGGACGTTGAAATAGCTCCAAACTGGTATTTTGACAACGATGGAAACTATGGTTTGGGCCACATCTGTCCAATGGTTTTCGGTACTGCATTAAGTCCTGAAAACTTCAAGCATTTGACAATGGGATTTTCAAGTGATGGAAAATCAATAATAGGCCAATTGTTCAGTGGAAACGGTGCAAGCGGTTCAGGTGCATTTACAATTGATAATATAAACATTAATGGAAAGGATTATGGTTCATATGATGTTGGAACTGATGGAAACTTCTCCATTGACTCAGAAAGCATACCTGCAGGTTCTAAAATTACAATTACAATAAACGGCCACAGTTTCACAATAAGCACTGAAGAGGAAATTGAAGTAAACAAAAGCAAGAGTTCAAGTGAATCTTCAACTAATATAAAAACAGATGATGAAATTAGCAAAGAGCCAAGGAATGATAAAATAAAGGGAAATGGAACAGGCAGCGGATTAGGTTCAAGTGAAGGAATCGGCAGTGGTGAAGGTAATTTCACTGGAAGTGGAATAAGTGTTGGAACAGTTTCAGGCCAATCCAATTCTGGAACTGGTGACAGCGGTGAAAATGGAGGAGGAAGTGCCTCCGAAAATGGTTTAACTGCATATGAACTTAAAAAGCAAATTTCAAGTACAGCTGCTAAAAACAGTCAAATACTTGCGATGTTTGCTGTTTTCTTTGTTATTTTAGTGATAGCATTAGGTTACAAATCTAAAAACAAAAACAATAACTTAGAAGATTATGAACTGGAATAGTTCAATCTTTAAGTTTTTTCTAATTTTCTAATTTTAATTAAATTCAATTTTTAATCTCTAATTTTATTCTAATTTTAATTAATTTTATTATAATTTAATTAATCTTTTAAACTTTTTTATAAATCTTAATTTCAATATAAAGAATCCATCAACCCTCAACCATAATCAGATTACCGGATTCGTCCTGATAGACCTTACCCATCTCAGTATAACCTTTTCCAGAAGTGTTCTTAATGTCTGGAGTCTTATTCAATTTCTGACCTTGATCGACTTGGCTTACCTCACTCATTTCCTGAATCACATTCTGCTTCTCATCGCTTGTCATGTCAGTATCAAAGATAACTCCCTGCATATTCCATGAAATTACCAAAAAGACCAACAATCCCACTGCAATAACAAGCATTGCATCTACAAGATTTGAAGTACCGGACATTGGATCTTCATTATCTTCAGATAATCTTTTACCACCTTGACGACGTACCATTGAATCACCTAAATAACAAGATTTACCTAATTAATTATCCTCTCTTTTTAATCTATCTAAAACTGTATCTGCCAAGGCATCCAAATTAGATAAATACTGTTCATACCATCGTCTGCGTATTTTACCGGCCACATAAGCTACAGCACCTGCTCCAATACCTACAACAGTTGTATCAAATGCTACAATAATAGCACTTGCAAGTGTAGTTACATCTCCACTTCCAAGAGCGGCCAAACCTGGACCCATAGGAATAAGAGTACCCATCAATCCAAGTGTAGGACCTATCTTTGTAACAATATCTGTTTTTTGAAGAATCTTTTCAATCTTATCCTGTTCATCCTCAAACAATTTACGAGCAAGAGCACGTCTTGTATCTTCAGTCAATGAACTTGACTCAGCGATTTCCAATAGTGCAATCTTTTGAGACTTCTGTATTTTAGCATTTTTAATAATATCCGGAATATCACTGATTTGTTCAGTGTTAGCTATTTCATAAATCAAATTCCTGATATACTTGACAGGAATCTTCTTATGAGAGCTGTATTCAGAAATTAGACTTCCTATAATGAATAGGGAATATAATGCAAAAATTATCAGGAAAATAATTACAGGAATCTGTAAGCTTTGGGAAATTACATTTAAGGCGGAAGTTAATAAATCACTTCCAGGAATTGCAGTCACCATTTTTTCACCAATACAATTAATAAAACATGATTTTAATAATAAAAGAAAAATAATCTTAAATAATTAAAAATTAAATAAAATCCAACTATTAAATCATAAAAAACCTTTAAAAAAACATTAAAAATTAAATAAAATCCAACTATTAAATCATAAAAAAACCTTTAAAAAAACATTAAAAATTAAATAAAATTCAACTTTAAAATCTTAAAAAAAACCTTCAAAACTTTAAAAATCAATTAAGAAGTCAGAGTGTCTAGATACAAGAAGTCCAATCAAAACAACCACAAAAGCCAAAATAAAACTTATCGCCAGCGAACTTAATGATGGAATTGTAACATAATTCATTGATCTATTAAAGACCTCTATAATATTTGGAATTAAAATTGAAGACAATAGGAAATAAATTCCTAAAAATAACATAAAATTACCAAGTAAAATTGGATATGGCTGTTTTATGAAATTAACTATCTTTCTTGCAGCGAAATAACTTATTAAAATGGTTAAAACCAATGCAAGAGCTACATATTGACTTAAAACAAAGGCTCCTAAACCAACTGTAGGTGCCGCCATCAATATGCTTGCAAGAATAGATCCGAAATAACATGGACAAGGAGCTATCAGGATAAATCTTGTAGTTTTCATAGTGTTTCTTTCATGCTTTTTATACTCCTTTATTGTATAGATGCCTGAGAAAATCATGATAGCTGCCATTATAAGGAATAAAAGGCTATTGTATGTATTTATCAATCCGGTTATTTCCTCTGTATACATACTTGAGATAAGTGAAAGAACTAATATTCCACCTCCATATCCTAAACAGAGAAGGAATAAATTTTTTTTGGAAAGATTTGACAATCCGCTTGCCAGTCCTAACTTTATCCCAAATAAAAGCACTGCAAAGATAATACCTAATTGCCACATTGCACTTATTATTTCCATATTATCAACCACTGATATTTTAAAGATTTTATTAAGTCTATTTTTGTTATACAATATATAAAAAATTACTTATCGTATTTAAGTTGTTTTTAAAAAAAAACTCTTATTATCATTTTTCTTAAAGACCATTATTATCATTTAACTTAAAAACCCAAATTATCACTTAAAAAATATTATTCCCCCTAACTTAAAAACCCAAATTATCACTTAAAAAATATTATTCCCCCTAATTTAAAAACTCAAATTATCACTTAATGCTCTTATTAGCTTTTAAATTAAACAATTTAAAAAACTAATTTTCACACAAAAGATTAAAGTACACATAAATACGAACAAAACTGCATTAAATATATATACTTAAAAATTTATAATTATTAGTGTTAATCTATTTAGTATTTTTTGAAACAAATTTTAAGGAATTATTTTTTTAATTTATTTATTTTTCAAAAATTATGAATAGGGAGGAAATATTATGACTAATGAAACTTTTGATGAAGTATCTGAAATCTTAAAACATATTATGGAAAATCCTAGTGTTCCTCGTAATATTAGGAGAGCTGCAGATGAATCTTATACTACATTAAATAATGAAGAAGAAGATGAAACTGTAAGAGCTAGTGCTGTCATTTTAAAATTAGATGAAATTAGTAATGATCCTAATATCCCAGTTCATGCTAGAACTTTAATTTGGGAAATATTATCTAAATTAGAATCTATTTAAGCATAAGCTTAAATAATTTTTTCTTTTTTTAAAAACAAACACCAAATACACCAAAAAACCATTTATCCACTATTTTTAAATTTCATTTTTAAACACTTTTTTTAAAAATAACTATTAGTATTTTATTTTTTTTTATAAATTTTTTCAAACATTAATTTTCATAAATTAGAGATTTTTGAAAAAAAAATTTAAAGTATTTTACAATTAACTATGTAAAAACTATAAAAAATCTTCAAGTTATTTTGGATAAAATTCAAAAAAATTTAGTTAGACCTAAAATTAGAAAAATTAATACAATGATTTAAAATTTTAATAAAAATAAGACCACCATTTCAAGTGTAAAATTTGTGTGTATTTTAACGAACAAATCCGCATGGAAAATAATTTTCTAAAGCATGAAAAGATAAAAAATATAATAAAAAATAGATTTTTTTTAAAAAATAAAAATCCTTTAATTAAAGCAATGAACAATGTAAAACTTAAATAAGCCAAAGCAAAATGTCTAAAAATATTACCATAAAGAACAATGTAGCTAAAAATATAGTTAATCTTGTAAGATCAATTGCCTTTTCAATCGTATCAACTTCCAATTTATTAAAACCGTCACCAAGAGTGTAAACTCCTTCCTTTTCAAGTTGAATATCTAAGGCCCCCGCTACAGTTGCCATTGTATATCCTGAATTTGGACTGTCACAATTTCTTGCATCCCTTCTTAAAATATAATTGGCCTTTCTCCAGTCCAACCTTAACATAGCTGCAGATATTATAATTACCAATCCTGAAAATCTAGCAGGAATATAATTTAAAACATCATCAATCTTTGCACTGAAAAATCCAATGTTTTTAAGTTCCTCTGTCTTATAACCAAGCATTGAATCCAAGGTGTCTATTACCCTATGCAATAATGCAGCTAAAACTGCCAATATGATTACATTAAAATCATTTACACCGCATAATCCTGCTATTACACCAACAAGTGAATAATAGAATATTGTTGAAACATAGGAATCTGGTATGTTTTCAGTCAATGTTTCAATAACTGCTGATATTATATGTTCCTTGTTTAACTCATTTGTATCACGGCTTACCAAATAGGAAACTGCCTTACGCGCCTTATTCAGGTTATTGTTTTTCAAGTCAATCTCAACATCACGAGCTGAAGACAAAAGCAATTTAACAGAAAAAGTTGAAGATAAAAGCAATATTGCAAATAACTTGAATAGATAAATCATTGATTCATTAATGTATAAAAAATGTTTTATCAAAAGCAATGGCACTAAAACAATGAGAGATGACAATATTATAACACAAACAGCCAGAATAAATCCTGAAAGCTTATTGTCATGCTTGAGAAGTATTCCCTTAAAAAAGTTGATCAGATTTCCAACCCATACTACAGGATGAATTTTAACAGGAAATTCACCAATCAGCAAATCTATTGCAAGAGCAAATAGAAGGATTGTAAATAACATATAAAATGAATTGGAATAAAGTTCAGTTATCATTAAAAATAAATATATTAACTGAATATATATAATTTATTATGAAAGATTAATATTGAAAAAATATTAAATTTTCAAAATTAACAATAAAATTGTAAATAATAATTGAAAAATATTTTATTTTCAGAATTAACAGTTAATTCGTTAATTAATATTAAAAATCATTTATTTTTATTAAAATTTTAAAAAATAATTTATAAATCATTTAAAATAAAGAAAAAATATAAATTAAAGATGATATCATGATTGATGAAGAGCAAATTAGAACATGGTTAATGGAAGAGGATCTCATTCGTGAAAAGATTTATGACGAAAACGCTAATTTTCATTACATTATCAACTTCCCACAAAATCATGCAATGGACGTCATTCAGCCTAAAGCAAAAGAAGATGTCATTCTCATAGGCTGTGCAACAGAAGTTTCCCAGGAAGAACAAAACATTATTAAAAATTCTGACAAGTCATTTAATCAGGAATTCATTTGGAAAATCAGATTTACATTAAACGAAATGCTTCTTGACTTTGAATTGGATCATCCAAACGATCAATTGAAACGTTTTATCATAACTGAAGACATATTTGAAGATGGATTGACAAAACATACACTTATTAAATCAATCAAAAAGGTCTTTAAAGGAAAATTACAATGCGTTTGGATTTTAGGAAAAGAGTATGGATCTATCAATTCCAAATCAGTACCTCAATCCCAAGATGACTTGTACATGTAAAAACAATTAATTAATTTTTAAATTAATTTTTTTATTTATTAATTAAATTCTAATTTTATATTATTTTTTTACATTTTTTCTTATTGTTTTTGTTAAAATTTTTTATTTTTGTTTTAAAATTTCTAATTTTATTTCAATGATTTTTTCTTCGAAAAAAGACTATTTTTTATGGGAAAATTCACCCAATTTTAGTCATGATTTTAGCTTATTTTTCATGATTTTTTATAGAGTGAGAGATGTATTTCAAGTGAAACGTAAAAACGGGTCTTGGAAGGATTCGACAGGTCTATTTCCAGTGTAAAATTTTGAAATTTACCTCTCTATCTTTTTGAAAAATTTTTTAAAAAAGAAGGTCTAAAAATCATTTAAATTTGATTTAAAGACCAAATAATCATTTTTTAAAATTTGATTAAAATTTTGTAAAATTTTTTACACTTGAAATGCACCTCTCGAAAATCAGTTTTTACAAATTTTCTTTTCACTTGAAATGCACCTCTCTCATTAATTTTTAATGATTTGTCATAATTTGTGAAATTTTCTTTACAAATTTTTCTTTATTTCTTTTTAAAACTTATTTTTTGATTTATTTTTCAAATCTATAACTTATTTCTTAATATTTTTCATTTATTTTAACATTTTATGAATTTTATTTATTTTTATAAAATTCTAAATTCTTGTTTTCAAAAAGACCACCATTTCAAGTGTAAAATTATTATTAAGCTATTTTCGTTTAAAAAATACACTTGAAATAGTACTCTAATTCTAAACTTTTTCAAATGTTTTAATTTTTATAAAATGTTGGTGAATTTTCAAATGACAAAAATCTTTATATATCTAATTCTATATACAATAGTAATACAGTTGAAATCATACTATTGTAAATGAAAAATTTTTTTTTATTTTTATAATTTTAAAAACTAATTTTTTTACTTTTTAAATATTAAATTGAATAAGTTATTTTCATTTCTGATTTTAATTTTTTTAAACAATTTTTTTAATTCATTTAATCTTCGAATCCATGATTTTAGTATAATTTTAATCAATTGAATTATCTATTTGGATTTTGATTTTAGTATAATTTTAATCAATTGAATTATCTATTTGGATTTTGATTTTGAATTAAAAATAATAAAGATCTATTGATTTTTTGAATTTTAATCATTTAATGTTAAATATCAAACGTTTAATTTTAGGTTTTATTTATTTTAAAACTTCATAATTACTTATATTACTTTTTAAAATAAGGGGAAGTGTTTTAGTGTCAAACATTTTTAAAGATTTGGAAAAACAAAAAGAGGAAAAAAACTTAAGAATATTTAAGGATAAAACAGCTTTAAATCACTTATTTTTACCTGATTACTTACCTCACAGACAAGAACAAATAACAGCAATCGCTTCTCATTGGATTGAAGCATTGGAAGGTAACACTCCATCTGACATTACCATTTATGGTAAGACAGGAACAGGTAAGACTGCAGCTGCCAAATATGCTAAGGAACAGTTACTTGAAGCGGTCAGTGACAAGCCTGTATTTATCAGGGTTGAATATATAAGATGCACTGACTTCACTACAGAATACCAGGTACTAACTTATCTTTGTCAGAAATTGGGAAGAAATGTTCCTAACAGAGGCTGGACAAAAGGTGAAATAGTAAATGCATTTAGAGACATCTTTAAAAGAACTGCATTTGGCAAAAATCTTATATTAATCGTTATATTGGATGAGATCGACATTCTTCTTGAAAAGGATGGTGACGGTATATTATACACCCTTACAAGAACTGAAAACATTGCCGTATTGTCAATCAGTAATTATCTTGACTTTAAGAAGTTCATCAAGCCAAGAGTTGCAAGCAGTTTAAGGGACGAGGAAATCGTATTCCCACCATATGATGCAGAACAGTTAGCTGACATTCTTGATCAAAGGGCTAAGATTGCCTTTGAGGAAGGGGTATTGGAAGACAATGTTATTCCTTTATGTTCTGCAATGGCTGCAAAGGAAGAGGGTGACGCTAGATATGCTCTTGATCTATTGGAAAAATCAGCTAATATTGCAGAGAAAAAGGCTCTTGAATTATTGGAAGAGAATGAAAACAGAGTTGAACCTTTAAAGGTTAAGGGTGAATATGTATATGAGGCTAAACAGCTTATTGAGTACAATAAGGTAAGTGAAGTTATCATGACATTACCTACTCAACAGCAAAGGGTTCTTGCAGCTATCTTAAAGCTCACTCAAGAGAATGAGGAAATCACTTCAGGAAAATTATATGAGGTTTATTCTGAAATTTCAAAGGGAGACAGTGTAACATACAGAAGAATCTTTGACTTTATCAATGAATTGGAAATGTTGGGAATCATTTCAACAAACACAGTTTCCAAGGGAAGAGCTAAGGGAAGAACCAATATCATTAATTTGCAATGTGATACAAGTGTTTTAGAAGAGAATTTGGTTAATATCCTGTATTAATCAAATTATATTTTTTTAAAACAGATTTTAATTCGTATAATATCAAACTAATAATTGCTTTAAAAAAATAAGACATGATTTCTCATGTCTTAATAAAATGCATTTTAATACCTGTACTTAATTAAATTCTTTAAAATGGCCATTCTTACAGGAAGTGCATTTGCAGCCTGTTCAAAGTACTTATTATACTTAGTGTCATCAATGTCATAGTCGATTTCATCTATTCTAGGAAGTGGATGCATTACAATCAATTCCTTTCCTTCCAACAATTCCCTATTAATCAAATAAGCTCCCTTAATCTTTTCATACTCTTCAATATCAGGGAATCTTTCCTTTTGGATTCTGGTAACATATAAAACGTCAATTGAATCTATTACTTCCTTTAAATTGTCAGTTTCCCTATAAGCAATATTGTTATTTTCAAGATCCATCAATTGTTCCCTAGGCATTTTCAATTCATCAGGAGCTACAAAGGTCATTTCAACATCATACATGCCTAAAGCATATGATAATGAATGTACTGTACGGCCGTATTTTAAATCTCCAAGAAGTGCAATGTTTAAACCGTCTATTTTACCGAAATGCTTTTTGATTGTATATAAGTCAAGTAATGTTTGAGTTGGATGTTGGCCTGCACCGTCTCCTGCATTAATGATTGGAACGTCTACAACATCTGTTAGAAAACGTGAAACCCCTTCAAGATCATGCCTTATTACAATTGCATCACAATAAGCTTCAAACATCTTTGCTGTATCTGCAATGCTTTCACCCTTTGCAACACTGCTGTTTGAGGTTTCTCCAAGAGCTATGCATTCTCCTCCCAATCTTTTCATACTTGTTTCAAAGGACAATCTGGTTCTTGTAGAAGGTTCGTAAAATAATAGTCCGAGTATTTTTCCAGCAAGTTCAGTTGATCTTTCCTCTGATTTTGCCACTTTTTCAAGTTTGGAAGCCTCATCAAGTATAAACTCAATATCTTCCTTTTCAAAGTCTTTTATTGAAATAACATTTTTTAGGCCAAAAATAGTATTACACTCCTTTTTTAACTATTATTTATTTATGTCTTATTAGTTATTATAATTACTTATTTTTTTTTAAAAGTTTTCTTAAGTTTTAAAACAGTTTTTTCATTTTTATTTTAATATTTTTTAGCTTAATTTAGTTTTATATTATTCAAACTAATTATACACTCAAAAAAATATATTTTTAGTTTAAATAGCTATTATTTAAACTAATAATTACAAAATCATGATTGGATTGGTTATTCATGTTTTTTCTTGTTTTTTATGAGTATTTATTATATTATTAATTTTATTCATGTTTTTTCTTGTTTTTAACAATATTCTGATTTATTTTATCAATATAGGCGTCAACCTTTTCCCAATTTATCTTAGGAGCTTCACTTCTTTCCTTTTTAAAATCATCTAACTTTGATCTTATGATGTGCTTGGTAATCAAGTCTCCCTCATTGAGATTTACCTCTCCGCCAAAGGAGTCATAAATGTATGCAGCATCTAAGATTTCCCTGGAAAATGCCTTTTCAAGATATTGATCACTTTTATCATCATTTATGCAGACAATATAAAGGCCGAAATTTATTCCCTTTAATGTCATTCTGTTCTTGTTTACAAATGACTTTATTTCAGACTGAATACGGCCGTAATGGATGGAGCCAGCTATTATTATAAAATCATACTTTAAAAGACAAGTAGATTTACTCTTTGCCACAGGTATGGTAATAGCTTCACAATCAAGACGCTCTACCATATATTTTGCTACCTTTCTTGTAGTCCCTCTTTTACTTGCATAAATAATGGCCGTTTTCATTTTCTTTGCTTTACTCCCATTAATTGGATTTTAGCCATTTATTTTCTTTATTTAATCTTTATTTAATCTTTATTAATCTTTATTAATCTTTATTATTCTTTTAATTTATTATATTGCTTTATAATAAGAATCCGAGTATCATGACTAAAATTAAAATTTAGATTTATAATAAGAATCCGAGTATCATGACTAAAATTAAAATTTAGATTTATAGTAAGAATCCGAGTAACATGACTAAAATTAAAATTCCTATTGAAATTCCTGCAATCTTAAATGCAAATCCAATAACTTTCTTTAAAATAAGTACAGCAATAATTAATATAAGTGCTATTATAATAAGAGTTCCCATCATTTTTATCCCTCAATTTTTTTTATTTATTTATAATATTTTTATTTTTTTATATTTAATATTTTAATAAGCTTTTATATTTTATTTTTCATAATAAACAGTTTTTTATTAGGTCTTGATTTAAGAAACTATTCATCCTCTTTGATGAGATAATTTCTCAAACTTCCTATCTCTTCTATTATAACCTCTACAGTTGAACCTGCTTCCATAGGACCTACTCCTGGTGGTGTTCCAGTAGCTATCAGGTCTCCTGGATTTAATGTAGTGGTTTGTGAAATGTATTCAATTATTTCCTGTGGTGAAAAGATCATCTGTGAAGTGTTTGAATTTTGTTTTATCTCTCCATTCACCTTTGTAATTATCTTTTGATTTAATGGATCAATATCTCTTTTAATAAATGGCCCAAATGGTGCAAAACCATCACAGCTTTTTCCTCTTGTCCATTGACCATCATTTAAGGTGAAATCCCTTGCTGTAACATCATTTATTATTGTATATCCAAATATATAATCATCAGCCTCTTCCTTTTTTACCTTTTTACAGCTTTTTCCTATGACTACAGCCAATTCACCTTCATAATCAACCTGTTTTGAAATGCTTGGATAAATCAAATCTCCCTCTGTCCTGTTAACAGAAGAGCTTGGCTTAATAAAGATGACAGGTTTTTTAGGAAGTTCAAGATTTAATTCCTTAGCATGATCCTTGTAATTTAGTCCAATACAGATTATTTTAGATGGACATGTAGGACTTTCAATGATTATATCCTCCATGCTGTGAGTTTCAATCATCCTTTCCTTGATTTTTTCAATATCTGCATTATGATAGTCTAAAATGTCTCCTTTAAGTTCGATTACCTTCTCACCATCATAAAGGCCGGTTTTTATATTTGTTTGAGTATTAAAATCATTTGTTTTGTTTTTAAATCTTAGAAATTTCATTAAACCACTTTTAATTTTTCTTCATCGACTAAACGCTTTTCTCGAATGTTTTTTTGAATTATCTTAATGGACTGTTTATTAAATAATCCTTTAATTGGACTAATTATTGAATAATCCTTTAATTGGACTAATTATTGAATAATCCTTTTAATTAGAATATTTATTGAATAATCCTTTCAATAGGAACCACTAAAATGTCACGAGCTCCTGCATTTCTAAGCTTGTTTACAAGTTCAAAGACTTCATCCTCTCCAACTACAGCCTGAACTGCCATTGTTTCCTCCTTGGAAAGAACTTCAGAAACTGTAGGTCCGCTCATTGCAGGCATGACCTTTTGAACCTCACACAGGTCCTTCTTTAAAACATTCATCATGACCAGTTTCTTTCCTCCAGCCTCAAGCACTCCCTGAATACTTGTGCTGACAGCCTCTACAAGATTTCTTTTCTCATCATATGACTTTTTATTTGCAATAAGCTTTATTGAACTTTCAAGTATTGTGTCAACAACCTTCAGGTGATTCATGTTCAATGTTGTACCTGTACTTGTAAGATCTGTTATTGCATCAGCTATTCCAATGAATGGAGCTATTTCAGTTGAACCTGTAAGCTTTACTATTTTTATGTCCAATCCAAGTTCTTCTATATATCTTTCTGTAAGCTTTGGAAACTCTGTAGCTATTGTCATTCCATCCTTAAGGTCATCTTTTGTATTAATCTCTGATGTGTCTGGACTTGCAAGAACAAGTTTTGTTGCTCCAAATTCCAAATCAAGCAATATTTCAACATCAGCCTCATTTTCCTCTATCAGGTCATAACCTGTAATTCCCATATCACAGATTCCCTCATCCACAAATTCCGGAATATCTGCTGCACGTGCAAACATTACGTCTATGTTTTCGTTGAATGTACTTGAAAATAATTTTCTATTGCTTGCATCTTTTAGTCCAAGTCCTGCCTTTTCCAATATCTTCACTGCAGGATCACTAATTCTACCCTTTGAAGGTACTGCAATTTTAAGTTTCATATTTTTCTCCTTTTATAAATTTAAAATTATTTGTTTTTTTTAAAATTATTCTTTTCCTTTTCTTGCTTTTATTTATTTTTTTATTTCTATTTATTTTTAATTGGTAATTTTTGTTCATTTTTGAATTTTTATTTTGTTTTAAATTTTTAAAAGTCAATTGAACCTAATTTATTTTAGTTTAAAATTTTGAAAGTTAATTGAACCTAATTTATTTTAGTTTAAAATTTTGAAAGTCAATTGAACCTAATTTATTTTAGTTTAAAAAATCAAATGATATACTAATTTTAATAATCTTAAAAATTAATTGTCTTTTATATCATTTTTATTTTTTTCTAATAATTAAAATTATTACTTTAATTTACTTTTTATAATTTTTATTGTACAATTTTTAAAAAATATTGCCGAAAAATCAATATTTTTAGCCATTTTTGTAGAAAGTTTTAAATAGTAGTTTAACATAAGATATTAGTGTACTTATAAATTTAAAGCGTGTTAAGACAATATTTTTTAATTTCAATCATAGATAATACTTTTTTTAAAAATAGATTTTATTATTTTAAATTTTTTAATATTTTCCTATTTTCTAATAAGGTTTTTATAAAAAAAATTTTCATATTTTCTATTTTTTTAAAAAGGCATTGTTTTTTAAAAATTTTGTCAATGCTTTGAATAAAAAAATATTATAAGTATTGTTTTATTTAAAAAATTTTTATGGAGAGATTATTTATGAGTATTCCTGTAGCTCCTATCGGAAGAATTATTAAAGAAGCTGGTGCAGAAAGAGTAAGTGAAGACGCTAAAAAAGAATTAAACGCTTATGTTGTAGCACAAGCTGAAACTATTGCAAAAGAAGCTATCAAATACGCAGCTATGGCTAAAAGAAAAACCGTAAAAGCTGACGACATTGAACTTGCAATCAAAAACTTATAGATTAATAATAAATTTGAAATAATGTTTTTACATTATTTCATTTTTTACTATTTTTTAACTTTTAAATACTTTTATTAAATAATTTTAGCTATTTTTTTATCTTTTAGAACTTTTATTAAACTTTTTTACCTATTTTAAAACTTTTAAACTTGTTTTAATCCTTTTTACCTATTTTTTTAAAATTTTAAACTTTTAAACTATTTTTTAGCTATTTTATTACTTCTCCACTGTTTAAACTTTTTTTATTAGAATTTTATAAATATTCCACACAATTACATTATGATGAGAAAAAACCGATTTTTATAGTTGTTATTAGTACTGTAGCACTTGAAAATTACATTATTAACTATTCTTCCAATGATATAGACAGGTTTACTATATTTGTCATATCGTTAAAGGCTAAAGACCAAAATAAAACTTTAAATACTATTAAACGAAAAATAGAAAATAATGAAGAATTTTCTGGTGAAGATATTGTCGCATTTAAATTATTGCCTCTATTGGATGTAAATCATAAAGTAGAAGTTTTAAAAGAAGCTTTAACTTTAGTTTTTAAAGCTAAAACAATTCCTGAAGAGGATTTAATCAATATAATCAATATCTTTTTAAATTATGCAGAGGAATGGTTTGACAAAGAAGAGTTTAATAAATTAGGAGATGATATTATGGGTATGGAGACTTTGACTCAGAGAGCTTATGATAGGTTAGCTCAATATGTTGAGGATAAGACAAGACATGAAGTTAGTATTGAAATTGCTAGAGATTTATTGGATTTAGGTTTGGATATTGAGGATATTCATAAGGTGACTCATTTGAGTTTTGAAGAAATTTCTAATCTTTGATTTTTTGGGGGGTTGTTTCTTTTATGGGTATGGAGACTTTGACTCAGAGAGCTTATGATAGGTTAGCTAAATATGTTGAAGATAAGACAAGACACGATGTTAGTATTGAAATTGCCACTATGATGTTTAAAGATGGTTTGTCTGCTGATGAGATTCAGAAGTACACTTCTTTGAGTGTTGAAGAAATTTCAAATCTTAATTCAGAAAAATAAACTTTTTTTTATTTATTTAGTTCATTTATTCCTACTTTTTTCTCTTTTTTTTAATTATTTTAATTTAGTTTTTTCACAATTTCTTTTTTTATTTAATCTACTTTTTTAAACAATAAATTTATATTTAAAATTAATTAGAATATTAATTATAATTAATCATATTTTTAACATTTTTAATCAAATTGGAGGGGATTAAAAATGGGGAGTTCAAAAACATTAGATGAATACTTGGATAAAGTTCCAGAAAGAAAAGAACAAGATCCAAAATTAATCTGTAAGGTTTGTGGAAAAAAACTGGAAAAGGAAAATATATTTAACAGATGTAAAAATTGTACAAATAAGCTTGCATTGGTGGATGACATTCATGAGATATTGGAATATGTTGCTCCAGGTGAAAGTTTTAGGGAAATGGATTTAATCAACAGAGGATTCAAAAGTCTTAAACTACACATGCTCATATCCAAGTTCCTACAGGAAAACCTTATTCTATTACGTTTGGATGGTCTTTTCACCCTTAATGAATTTTCATATCTTGACAAGTTCATAAGAAAGTATGGAGATTCCAATAGCTATCTTGACAAGAATCTTTATGAGGATGGTTTTGGCGTAAATTTCAATGATGATGAAAGCAAGATAGATGAGATTGATGAGGAAGACAACAGCTTCATTGACATAAGTGATTATTCATCCTACATTAAGGTAAGGTTCAATCCCAGAACAGACAAGTGGGTTGTTGACTTCTATAACAATAAGAAGCTTCTTCACTCAAAGTCCTTTGTTGATTCTGTAGAGGCTAATGAGGAAGCCATTCATTATCTTAAGGAAATCGGTAAGTTAGGTACCATCATCAAGAAGGAAAAGAAGAAAAGTTCTAACAAGAGACAATACTCTAGCCATGAGGGAATATATTATAGTCCATCACGTAAGATGTGGGGAGCAAAGGTCCAAGGTTATAAGGGATTTAAGTTTATTGGACATTTCAATACAGAGCAAGAGGCTTACGAGGCTAGAGAAAAATATCTAGAAGAAAAGGAAAAAACAAGACAGGATTTCATTAGGGAAAAGATTGGAATCAAGGCAAGAAAACAGTCTGGAGCTTCAGGGGAAGGAATTTACTTTAGCAAACAGTCTGGAAAATGGATTGTTAGACTTAAAAACAGTTCAGGCCACTTTGAAAACGTAGGCAGATTTTCGTCTGAAGAAGAGGCAATCAAGGCCAAAGAAGACTTTTTAAAAACCCAAGAAGAAGATTAAATTTTTAGCAATTAGGAATAGTTAATTTAAATACTGTTTCTTCTTTTTTTATTTTTATTTTATAAGTTATTTTCAGCTTTTTTTCTTTTTTAATCTTCTTTTAACTAAAATAAGATATTCTTTTTTCAACTATTTTACCAATTCAATTTAATGCTCTTTTTATCAAAAAAATTAAAAATTTAAACAGCTTTAAAATTATTTGATGAAATTTTAAATGATTTGGACTATTTGTTTTATTTGTTCTTTTGTTAAATTAGTTATATCAGATATTTGATTAATAGAAAAATCCTCTTTTAATAATGCCTCTGCTATTTTATAACTTCCTGTAATTTCCCCTTCTTCAACTCCTATTTTGTATCCTATTTCATAATTCAAATTACTTATTTCTCTTTTAAGTTCTTTTATTTGGTTTATCTTTTTTCTTCTCAAGTCCATTAATTTAACTGTTTCATAATCTATTTCTGTAGAATAATGTACTTCCCATGATGGAGAGAGTTCTAAAAGGTCTTCTGCTTCATCATATTTTTCTTCTATTTTTTTAGTTTCTTCATCTATTAATTTTTCTAAGCTTAATTTTTCATCACACATTTAAAATCACCTATAAGTATTTTTATTGTATTTTTCT
>NZ_CALCYR010000305.1 GCF_937906425.1 uncultured Methanobrevibacter sp.
AAATGAAAAATGAAAACAAAATCAGGTATACAAATGAAAACAAAATCAGGTATACAAATGAAAACAAAATAAAGTTTACAAAATATTAAAATAGTATTAAAATATAAATTTATAATAATATATACTAATTGAAAATTAAAAATTTGTATTTGAAAAATGATTTTGAATAAGAACTTTTAAAAGAGGAATATTTCATTTATTCAAAAAAAATACATAAAAAATGATTATTTCATTTATTCAATTTAATAATCAAAAAAAACATTTAAAATAATTCATTTTTAAAATGAAAAAAAATAAAATTTATTTTAATCACTAAAAACATAAAAGGACCGATTTTATGAAGAATAAAAATATTGTAGTAACCGGCGGATTAGGATTTATAGGTTCACACATCGTGGAAGAGCTTTTAGATGACAATAAGGTAATAGTCATAGACAATATGTCAAGTGGAAAACTTGAAAACCTAAAAGATCCGGAGCATGAAAACCTAAAAATTATAAAAGAGGATTTAAACAACTGTGATTTGGAAGAGATCCTTAATGGAATCGACTATGTTTTCCACCTTGCAGCATTAGCCAGCGTTCCGGGAAGTGTTGCAGAACCTTTAAGCTATAACGAAAACAACATTGATGCAAGTGTAAAATTATTCATTGCAGCAAAAAACAATGATGTTAAAAAGATCATTTTCTCCTCATCCTCAGCGGTTTATGGTGAAAACCCTAATATGCCACTTAAGGAAAGTGAAAACTTCATGCCTTGCTCTCCTTATGCCGCACAGAAGGCAAGCTGTGAATTATACCTTAAATCATTTAACGAATCCTATGGATTAAATTATGTGGCGCTAAGATATTTCAATGTTTTCGGTCCAAAACAAGATGAAAATTCACCTTATGCTGCAGTAATCCCTAAATTCATTTCAGCAATTTTAAATGGAGAAAGTCCTGTCATCTACGGAGATGGAGAGCAAAGCAGAGACTTTATTTATGTAAAGGAAATTGCAAAGGCAAACATAAAGGCTGCAGAATCAGACTACAATGGAGTAATTAATGTAGCTTTAGGAAAATCTATGACAATCAATCACCTATTTGAAGTCATAAGGGATGTTCTTGAATCAGACATTGAAGTAAAATACCTTGATGAAAGACCTGGAGACATTAAACACTCATTGGCAGACATTTCAAAGCTTGAAAAGATCAATTTCAAACCTGACGACGACAAATTTGAGGAACAGTTAAGAGAAACCGTAAGATGGTTTAGAAAGGAAATGGAATAATAAAATAAGCCAAAGGATTGTCAAAGAAAATTTAAAATAAAAAAATAATAATCCTATTGATTAATTGAAATTTAATAGTGATAAAATGAAAATAGAAGTTTTGGACACTACTCTTAGAGACGGAGAACAAACTCCAGGAATTTCTCTAAATGCAAATAAAAAGTTAAGAATAGCCAGCAAGCTTGATGAAATAGGAATAAACACAATTGAAGCAGGTTCTGCAATTACATCAAGTGGGGAAAGAATGGCTATCAAGGAGATTACATCACAGGGATTCAATGCAGAAATCATGAGCTTTTCAAGAACTCTTCTCAAGGATGTTGACTGCTGCCTTGAATGTGATGTCGATGCAGTGAATATTGTAGTTCCAACTTCAGATTTACATTTAAAATACAAACTCAAGAAATCCCAGGAAGAGATGATTGAAGAGGCAATAGCTGTAGTGGAATATGCAAAGGATCATGGATTAATCGTAGAGCTTTCAGCAGAAGATGCAAGCAGAACAGAAATCGATTACCTTAAAAAAGTCTTCAAGTCAACCATAGATGCTGGAGCAGACCGAATCTGTCCTTGTGACACCCTTGGAATATTGACTCCATTAAAATCATTCCAATTCTATAAAAACTTTATCGGCCTTGGAGTTCCAGTCAGTGTACACTGCCACAATGATTTTGGACTTGCTGTGGCAAATACCCTATCTGCAATTGATGGAGGAGCAAGCAGATTCCATGGAACAATAAACGGACTTGGAGAAAGGGCTGGAAATGCTGCAATAGAAGAGGTTGTGGTTTCACTTGAAACATTATACAAGGATAATGAAAGGCAATACACAACCGACATTAAAATCGATCAAATTTACAATACTTCAAAACTTGTTTCAAGATTAAGCAATGCCTATCTTGCCCCAAACAAGCCAATTGTAGGGGAAAATGCATTTGCACACGAATCTGGAATTCATGCAGATGGAGTTATAAAAAACAGTGCAACCTATGAACCGATAATGCCTGAACTTGTAGGTCACAGACGTAAGTTCATAATTGGAAAGCATGTAGGCACAAAGGGATTGAACAATAGACTTAAGGAATTAGGCCTTGAGGTAAACAATGAACAGCTTGAAGAGATATTCCATAAGGTAAAGGACCTTGGCGACAAGGGAAAGACAGTTACAGATACTGATTTGGAAGCAATTGCAGAGCATGTCCTAAACATTGAAATGGAAAAGAAAATCAATCTGGATGAACTTACAATCGTTTCAGGAAATAAAATTAGGCCTACAGCTTCAATAAAGTTAAACATTGATGATGATGAAATAATAGAAGCTGATGTCGGTATTGGTCCTGTTGATGCTGCAATCAATGCAGTAAACAAGGGAATCAAGAACTTTGCAGACATCCAACTTGAGGAATATCACGTAGATGCAGTTACAGGAGGAACAGACGCACTTATTGAAGTGATTGTCAAGTTAAGTTCCGCAGACAAGATAATTTCTGCAAGGGCAACAGAACCGGACATTATAAATGCAAGTATTGAAGCTTATATTGACGGCGTAAACAGATTATTGGAAAATGAATAAATATTTAAATTCTCTAAACAGCTTATGGGAAAATAAATAAGCATTTAAATTCTCTAAACAGATTATTGGAAAATAAATAAGCATTTAAATTCTCTAAACAGATTATTGGAAAATAAATAAGAAAAACTGTTTAATTATAATAAACAGAAAATTAAAAAATAAATAAAAAAACTGTTAAATTAATTAAGTTAATGAAATTAATATACTCAATTCATAATTTTAGTGATAAAATGAATGACAAAGAATTGGCTAATTTGGAAAACATTGAAATTTTAGGTTTCACCGGAAAGATTGAAAGCATTCCAAAAACATTGGACATGGTTGAAAATATTAGAAACACATGTTGTGATGTTGGAATAATTCAATTGATGGATGCAGATGCAATAGCCGGTAAAAAACACCTTGAGCATGGAACTGTTCATGCAATGAAGGCATTTGAAAGAGGTGAAAACCTAGCCAATGACCTGGGAATTGAAATATTGCTTAGAACATCTGCCCAAAGACAGATTTCAAAGGCATTTAAATTGCTTGGACTTAAGGAAGGGCAAATGAATATAGGGGTTGTAATGATCGATTGTCCAGATTACTTTGTTGATGAATTATCCAATATCTTTGAAAGAAATGATGCTGTTTTAGAGGCTGACGAATCAATTTTAATGAACTTATATGAAATTCCACAAAAAGAGCTAGAGACCATACACATTACAGACATTTTAATTGATAAAACAAGTAAATTAATTATTGATCAATAAAATAAGGATTTAAAAAATTTAAAGGAAAATATAAATAATTAAAAATTAGTAAAAATAGGATAAATAAAAAAATAATAAGAGAATAATACTAAAAAAATAAGATAAGGATATAATAATTATAGTAATTTACCAAACTTTTATTATAGATGACTGACAAATAATATATTATGT
>NZ_CALCYR010000306.1 GCF_937906425.1 uncultured Methanobrevibacter sp.
TGGAATTCGCGGAGGATGTAACATTCAGTTTGCACTAAATCCTGAAACCGATGAGTATAAAGTCATTGAAGTAAATCCTCGTGTATCCAGAAGTAGTGCGCTTGCATCAAAAGCAACAGGTTATCCTATTGCAAAAATATCATCAAAAATCGCTTTAGGAATGACATTGGATGAAATCAAAAACGACATTACCAAAGAAACACCTGCATCATTTGAACCTGCAATCGATTATGTAGTTATAAAAATCCCAAGATGGCCGTTTGACAAGTTCAAAGGAATCAGCCGTGAAGTCGGCGTTCAGATGAAAGCAACAGGTGAGGTAATGGCTATCGGAAGAACCTTTGAAGAGGCATTCCAAAAAGCATTAAGATCACTTGATATGGGCTTTGACGGATTTGAATATGTGGAATACACCGAAGAAGACCTTGCCAATCCGACAGACTTAATTTACTTCCAAATCTATTCCGCAATAAAAGACGGAATGGACATTGATAAAATAAGAGAACTTACCAAAATTGACAATTTCTTCTTATACAAAATCAGAAACATCGTCAACTTTGAAAACGATGTCACTGTTGAAAAACTTGATGATGAAGATTACTTAAGAAAAGCAAAACAAATCGGATGCTCAAAAAAACGTTTGGCAGAATTGTCCGGTCAGACTGAAGAATATATAAGAAACCTTCTTTCCAGATACAATATCAAACAGTCATATAAGATGGTGGACACCTGTGCAGCTGAATTTGAAGCTAAGACACCTTATTACTACAGCAGCTATGATAAGGGTAATGAATTGATCGAATCTGACAACAGAAAGATTTTAATCATTGGTGCAGGTCCAATCAGAATCGGCCAAGGTATTGAGTTCGATTACTGTTGTGTACATTCATCCCTTGCTTTGAAGGAGCAAGGAATTGAAACAATTCTTGTAAACAATAACCCTGAAACCGTAAGTACAGATTATGATATTTCAGATCAATTGTTCTTTGAACCATTAACCTTTGAGGATATTATGGGAATCATTGAACAGCAGGATATTGAAGGTGTTATCGTCCAATTCGGTGGTCAAACATCAATCAACCTATCCGTACCTCTTGCTAAGGCAGGAGTTAAGATATTCGGTACTCCATATGAAAGCATTGATCGTGTAGAGGATAGGGAAAGATTCACTGAAGTATTGAATAAGTTAAACATCCATCAAGCTCCTTATGGTTTGGCCAATTCCTTTGATGAGGCTCGTGAGGCAGCTGAAAGAATCGGTTTCCCAGTTCTTGTACGTCCATCCTATGTTATCGGTGGAAGGGCAATGGAAATCGTTTATGGTGTTGAGGAATTGGAGGAATATATGGAAGAGGCTGTAAAGGTTTCACCTGAACACCCTATTCTTGTAGACAAGTTCCTTGAAGATGCTGTTGAACTTGATGTGGACTTATTGTGTGATGGAGAGGATGTCTTCATTGCAGGTATTATGGAGCACATTGAGGAGGCTGGTGTTCACTCCGGTGACTCCGCTTGTGTAATTCCGCCTCAAACCATTCCTGAACATTTGCTTGAGGTCATTAGGGAAAATACAAGAAAATTGGCTTTGGAATTAGATGTAATCGGTTTAATGAACATTCAATATGCAGTTAAGCTTGATGAGGAAAGGGTCTACATCATTGAAGCAAACCCTAGAGCAAGTAGAACAGTTCCATTTGTAAGTAAGGCTATCGGTGTTCCTCTTGCAAAGGTTGCAACCTCATTGATGATGGGCAAAACCTTAAAAGAGCTTGGATTAACCAAGGAAATTAGGATTAATCATGTAGCTGTTAAGGAATCCGTTTTCCCATTCTTGAAATTAACTGAATCCGACACTGTCTTAGGTCCTGAAATGAAATCCACCGGTGAAAGCATTGGTATAGATGAAAACTTCGGTTTGGCATTCTATAAGTCACAACTTGCAGCGGGTATGGACTTGCCTAAGGAAGGTAAGATTTTCATGAGTGTGAGGGAACAGGATAAGAAGAAAATCCAACCTATTGCTGAAAAGGCTCATGATTTAGGATTTGACATTCTTGCAACAAAGGGAACTGCCGATTCAATATTCAATGTTCCTATTACCAGAATTAAAAAGGTGTCCCAAGGCACTCCTAACATCAAGGAAGCTATTTTAAATAATGAGATTGATTTGATTATAAACACTCCTCATGGAAAACAAGCTTCTGAAGACGGTTATACTATTAGAAGATTAGCTATTGATTTGGGAATTCCTTATGTGACTACTTTAGCTGGTGCAAGAGCTGCTTTAAATGCAATTGCAGCGATTAAGGAAAATGAGTTAAAGGTCAAGTCATTAAACAATTACATTGATGACATTTAGGCTTTAATTTGCTAATATTAATTTGAAAAGTTTATTTTTTACTTTTCTTTTTTTGAAAGCTTTTTAACTTTCATTTTTATTAGTTTGATTTGAAAAGTTTAACTTTTCATTAAATTTTCTTTTTAGAAAATATATGGAGTTTTGTTAAAATGCCATTTAAAATTGATAGTGCTATAGTAAAAAAAGATGGTGATTCCGGTAAATTTGATTTGGTTGATCCTGAAGGAAAATTCTCTAAAGAGGATGCTTTAATGGTTGTAAATAGTGATGATTTTATTACTATGCAATTGATTATTAATGCAATTTTAAGAAATGACTTTAAAGCATGGAAAGAGATTAATTGGGATGGAACAGATGTAAATCTTAAAGTTCTTCTTGTTAAATTAGGTTATGGAAGAGAAGAAATCATCGAGATGCTTAAAGAATTTTAATTTTTATTTTTTTAATTTCTATTTTTGTTAAATTTTATACTTTTTAATTTTATACTTTTTAATTTTATAATTTTTTAATTCTATTTTTTGTTTAATTTTATACTTTTTATTTTATGCTTTTTTATTTCTATTTTTTTTAGCTCTTTTTATTCATTTTTCATTGTTTTTTCATTTTCCTTATTTTTTAATAAATTATAAAAAAGTTTTTATATATATGAACTTAAATATTAATGTGATATATATAAAAAATTTTGGTGTGTGTTATGACAAAATTAGGTATGGGAATGATGAGGCTTCCCCTATTGGATGAAAACGATTTTGCAAGTATTGATTATGATCAATTATATAAAATGGTAGATTTATATATGGACAGCGGATTTAACCACTTTGACACTGCATTCATTTATCATGATGGTATAGGTGAAGAGGCCTTTAGAAAATCTGTAGTTGAAAGGTATCCTCGCGAATCCTTTACAGTTTCAACCAAATTGCCATTGTTTGTAATTACAGAGGAGTCACAATTGGAGCCTATTTTCAAGCAGCAACTTGATAACTGTGGTGTAGACTACTTTGATTATTATCTATTGCATAATGTAAGCGGATTTACTGAAACTGCTTGGAAAAACGTTGACTTATACTCTTTTATTCAAAAGAAAAAAGAGGAAGGGTTCATAAAGCATATTGGATTGTCCACTCATGGAAATGCAGAATTTTTAGAAGGTCTTTTAAAGAATCATCCTGAATTGGAATTTGTATTGCTTCAAATAAATTACCTTGATTGGGAAGATGAGGAGATTGAATCAAGAAAATGTCTTGAGGTGGCTAAAAAATACAATCTTCCTGTAATGATTATGGAACCGTATAAGGGCGGTTTTTTGGCAGATGTTCCTGAAGAGGCTGAAAAATTAATGAATGATTACAATCCAGACAGATCTGTTGTTTCTTGGGCTATGAGATTTGTAGCAAATCTTGATAATGTATCCCTTGTTTTTACAGGAGCAAGTACTTTTGAACAGCTTGAAAACAATATAGATGAATTTAAGAATGCAGATCCATTAAATGAGGAAGAGCTTGAAATCCTTGAAAAGGTTAGTGAAATAATAAATAACAATATTACAGTTAATTGTACAAAATGCAGATACTGTATAGATTCATGTCCTAGTGAAATAGACATTCCAAAAATATTTGACATGTATAATAAACATAAGATTCTTGGCAGGGAAGATTGGTCTCAACATGGAAATGCATATTTGAATTATTCCAAGCTTCCGGGGGTTGGTATAGCTTCCGATTGCATTGAATGCGGAGTCTGTGTTGAGGAATGTCCTCAACAGATCAATATTCCAGAAGTCTTAAATGATGTTGTTGAAACCTTGGAAATTGAATCTATGGGGTTTTCAAGTAAATAATTGACTTTTTTATTATTATTTTACTTTTTTTACTTTTTTTTACTTTTTTTTTACTTTTTTTACCTTTTTTATCTTTATTTACTTTAATTTTACTTTTTTTACTTTTTTTTACTTTTTTTACCTTTTTTATCTTTATTTACTTTAATTTTACTTTTTT
>NZ_CALCYR010000307.1 GCF_937906425.1 uncultured Methanobrevibacter sp.
TTTTTGCACTTGCCTTGTAGGTCTTCTTGGCTGTTGTGAGTTTTACAGGCTCTGGGTTTACTGTGATTTTAGCTACAGCAAAGCTTGCATTGTAATGCTCATCACCTAAGAAACTTACAGCAAATGTGTATCCGCCTTTAATACCAAGATTTATTTGTGTCTTAGCACTTCCATTCTCATCAGTTGTGTAATTATATACATGGCCATTAAATCCAACTACAATATCCTTGTTTGCCAAAGGATTTCCATTGGAGTCAATCAATTGGAAATTGAAATATTCACCATTTCTGCCATCAAGAACAGTGTTTATTGCATTTGTTGTCATGTTTGCACAAATAATTTCAGTAGCTAATTTTTGAGCAATGTTTCCGCCTGCAGGAATATAAACATCATTTGTATCATATTCGCTTACAACAAAATCAAATGGATTCATTCCACTTTCCAAAGAGTTTGAAACAACTGAAATGCTATTTTTTGGATTAAGCATGGAAATTGGAGAGTCAAGTTCCAAAATGCTTATTGATTCTGCAACAGCATCATCACTTGCTAAAAGGAAAGCATTGTCATAAATGTTTATTTCTGCAATGTCAATTGAATTAGGACTGGAACTTTCTCCAGTAGCTAAAACAGCCACATCTCCATTATTAAGATAAAATACATTGTCTGTAATGTTTACATAATCAAATCCATCTTCATAAGGAAGTATGTTGAATATTGGACTACCGGAACCATCGCTGATAAATGTTCCACCGCTAATTGTAATGTTTTTGGAAATCTCTATGTTTGAAATATTTGCAAAGGTCTTATTTGCCAAGTCTATAATTGAGCCGGCAGTGGCATTGTCTATTAATTCCTGTAATTCAGCTGCAGTTCCATAGTCGGTTAGATTATCATCACTTGCATTACCTGAATCAGGAAGGGTTTCATTACCGGTAGGGTCAGTCTCATTGCCAATAGGACTTGTTTCATTACCAGTAGGATCAGTCTCATTGCCAATAGGACTTGTTTCATTACCAGTAGGGTCAGTTTCATTGCCAATAGGACTTGTTTCATTGCCAGTAGGGTCAGTTTCATTACCAGAACCAGGACTAGTCTCATTACCACTAGGATTAGTCTCATTACCACTAGGATCAGTTTCATTACCAGTAGGGTCAGTTTCATTACCAGAACCAGGACTAGTCTCATTACCACTAGGACCTGTTTCATTACCACTAAAATCAGTTTCATTAGTTTCGTCCGCAGTATTATTAACCACAATGGACTTTAGCAATGAACTTCCCTCATGATTCTTGTCTCCAGCATAAGTAATCACAATATCATATTCTCCGTCCTCAAGACCATTGATAGGAATGGAAATCAAACCTTCTACAGTACTGTAATCACTGTCTTGTCCACTAATGTTAACATTAAGAACTCCATCCAATGCCTTGTTTTTACCGTCAGACAATAAAACAGTAATATTCTCTTCATTTTCATCATAAACAGTTAAATTACTAATGTCTTGAGCCACATTAAAGGACAATTGACAGCTCTCATTAAGAGCGGATAAAAGAATTGAATAATCATTAGCATCCAAATCGGAAAGGAGTATAATATAATCCTCATCTGTAATATTGAATTCATAATCATTATCAGATATATTTACGCTAATGGTAGCATTAAGCCTTTCACCCTTATTGTCCACAAAGCTTACCTCAATAGCTAAATCATCACCATAAACAATATCCTCTGCACTTGCATTTAAAATGTAGTAAATATCTTCAGCTGTTTCAATATTGAAAGTGATTATATTGCTTCCCAATTCAAGTCTGATTGTATCATTTCCTTCCACATCACAAGTGTATAAAACACTGCTTTCACCATCCAAGGTGATTGTTTCATTATTTGTTCCATTGTTAAAAATACCATTTATACAGCTTATGGTCACATCAAGGCCTGAGATTGTATAGTCAAGGTCATATATTTCACCTGTTGAATCTGTGTACTTGTTTAGGCCTATTACTATGCTTGCCTCTTGAGATGTACTTATCTTCTCATCTGCACTTGCATTCAATATAATCCATTTGCTGATTTCCCCATTTTCATTGACAAATGGAATCTCGCTTGAGGATATGTCATTTGTTCCCCAGTAGTTATAATCCAAATCGATTGAATTGTCTGTATAGACAAAGGAAAGGTTTTCACCATCACTTATGATCTGGTTACCGAATAGGGTGCAGTAATTAATGCTTATTTTTTTAGCCCTTAGGCAAAGGACTCCGCCATAAACTGTAGGGGCAGAGACAGTGTTGTTTATAAAACTACAATTGACTACTGTGTTTTTAGTGTTGTTAATGTAAAGAATTCCATAGGCAATGTCCAAGTCCAGAATGGAATCGATTGAATTGTTTATGAAATTTGAATTTTCAATCTTTCCTTCACTTCCAAACCATGCAATTGAAGCGCCAATATAACCTACATTCTTTACCATGGATGCAAAGAATCCGGAACCCTGGAATGATTCTAGAGCATCAGCAAAATTACAGTTTGAAACTGTTCCCTCATCTCCATCCCATCTGATTGATCCTCCCCAAGGAGCCAGATTGGAACTGAAGTTTGAATTTGAAATGGAACCATTATCACCGGACCAGTAGATAGCGCCGCCGTTACCAATGGCAAGGGCAGTCAATACCTTATTGTTTTCAAAGACTGAATTGTTTACAATACCATTTGCACCAGACCAGTAGATTGCACCACCACTAGTTATACCGCTTGCCACATTTCCATTGACAAGCTTTAAATTGGACAATACAACATTGTCTGCACTTACATTGAAAATTCTTGAGGAATTTAATCCGTCAAGTGTAGCCATTCCATCCAAACAGCTAATTGTAAGACTTTTGTTAACGGTTATTTGACTGTTTCCAGTGTATTCGCCGCTGAGTTCGATAAGGTCTCCATCCTCTGCAGAATCAATGGCAGCTTGAATATCTGAAAAGCTGTTTCCGCTTACACTAGCAGACAATTTGGAATCTTCATCCGGTTCCACATTTGAATTGTCTATTATATTAGAATCGACTACTATATTAGAATCGACTACTATATTAGAATCGACTATTTCTATAGTATTTTCAGGTGAAGACAAAAGAGCTGTGTCTTCACTTAAATTATCAGAAGCTGAAACGGCTGCACAACTAAGAATAAGAAGCAATAGAAGTGCAATGCCTATAAAACTTCCTTTATTATAAAATTTCAAAATTTCACATCCTTAATCTATTTAATAATGTATAATGTATATTAACTCCGATTATGTATTTAAATTTTTATTAGTGGTTTTAAGTTCTATTAGTTAAAAATTTAAATTTTAATTAAAAAAGTGGTTTTAAGTTTCATTTATTAAACAAATAAAAATAAGAATGATGTTAATGAGTCTTATTTTCGAGGAAATTTAAAAAAAATAGTAAAAATAGGAAAAATAGCTAAAAAGCTAATTAAAATAAAAAAATAGGAAAAAATAGCTAAAAACCTAATTAAAATAAAAAATATGGCCGTATATAAAAACCAAAATAGAGCCATATTAGACCAACAAATAATCTTCAATAATGGAATCTAACTGAGCGCGAATATCTTTAAAATCCTTATTTAAATTAAGTGTCTTAACTATTATATCATTGCCACTCATTTTATATATGTTTTCCAAATCGTCATCATCAAGGTTTTGAGCATACAATAACATTCCAGAAACTTTATAATCTTTATAAGTTTTAGAGGCCTTATAATCTTCAGAAACCTTAGAATCATTAGAATCCTCAGAAGTTTTAGAGGCCTTATAATCTTCAGAAACCTTAGAATCATTAGAATCTTCAGAAGTTTTAGAATCCTTATAACCTTCTGAAATCTTATATTTCATTTCAATTTCCCTATTTTTCACATAGGTAAAAATCTGATACAAGTGTTTTGAATGAATTGACTTGCTGTCAAAATGATATTGAAAGGTATCTGAATAATATTTGGCATCAATAATCAGAATCTTATTATCGCTCTCCAAAGTTATATCGGTTTGCATGGTAGGCAAGAATTCACTGAAATCGTCATCCAATTGCCATTGTATTTGAGGGGAATATGCCTTGATTTCCTTATGTTCCTTTATATAATAGTTTAAAATAAATTTCTCATATAATCTGCTCATCAAGCTGTCATCCAAAAAGCTCATCAGTTTCATATCACCCTTTTCATCGGATTGCAACAATCCCTTAATGCATAGATTGCAAATTCCAATGATCAATCTGTAGTCCTGATTATTCCTGTCATAGCGGATTTTCCAATTAATGCTGTTTAAATTGGGAATCTCATCTACATCACGGAAGTAAAAAAGAATCCTTTTTATGGAATGTCTTTGATTTTTGCGTATAGGTGAGCTTAAAAGTATGTTTAATGTGGTTTTAATGATTCTGTTTAAGTAAGAATTAATGGAAAACTCATCATAGCTGCAGTTGAGTTTTTTGTTTATGAAACTTAAGTCATTGATTGACTCGCTAATGTTAATCTTTCCCCTAATGGAACTGGTTGTTTCATCAATTTCAATATAATCCCTATGAAGGCCTTGCTTAATCTGCTTGTTAAGGGCAATTATCAGGATTTCTGCAAACAGCTCATAGATATTTTCAAAGTCTTCAGTTGAAACCTTCCTATACTCATTAAAGTTAAGACGCTTAAATGCATAGCTCAGCATATAATAGATGTTTTTAATTGGAGGAGACAATCAATCACCTAGGATTTTAATTTGCTTTCCCATTTTTTAAATTTGTCATTTTCATCAAACCAATATTCCTTAAGAAGTGGAATAATTTCAAAATCGATTATATAGTCCAAGTCTTCCTTGATATTGTCTTCCTTATTCAAGTTACAGAAATAGCTGTGACCTATACGGAATCCTTCTCCAAGAGTTTCATCATCTTTAATTTCCTTGTTTAAGTCTTTCATGATTTCAATTAGCTTATCAAATTCTTTAGAATTGAGACTTTCTTGATATGATTTAAATCCTTTTGAGGAAAAGCCTGGCTTTAAGTCAAAGAAGGCAAACCTGCGTCTTAGTGCATAATCAATCAGTGCAAGGGATCTGTCTGCAGTATTCATTAAGCCAATGATATAAAGATTTTTTGGAATGTAGAATAGCTCATCTGAATAGAGCAATTGTATCTTGTTTTTCTCTCCCCTTTTATCATTTTCAATAAGCATGAAGAGTTCACCAAAGATTTTGCTAAGGTTTCCTCTGTTTATTTCATCAATGATGAAGAAATACTCATTTTCATCATCCTCTTCAGCCTTTTTACAGAAATTATAAAATGAACCTTCCCTAAGTTCAAATCCATCCTTAGATGGTCTGTATCCCATTACAAAGTCCTCATATGAATAGCTTTGGTGGAATTGAACCATCATTACACGACTAGGATCTTTTTCTCCAATCCTGGAGTATGCTAAACGTTTAGCCAAAAAGGTTTTTCCAACTCCAGGAGCCCCCTGTACAATAAGGTTTTTCTTGTTTTTTAGTAATTTGACAAGCTTTTCATAATCATTATCATCGATATATACCTCATTTAAGAAGTTTTCTTCAGTATATTTGTCTCCATCATCATATGGCTTTTCATCGAAAAATCCTTTAATGATTTCTAACTTTTTTTGATCGTATGAACTATTTGACATATTTGTCAATGTTTTTTGAGGTAGTTTTTGATTTTTATACTTGTAAATCCAACTACCATTATCAACCCAATTAACTTTTCTTATGTGTTTATATTGTTTTTTTGTTTCGTCATAGATATAGTCAGATGTAACATAACCTCTTCCGATAATTTCATTAGAACCTCTTTTAGCAAAAATAATATCTCCAGGTTTAATCTTATTAGCAAACTCCCATAAACATAAACTATCATTAGGATGATTTTTATGATCATTATAGCTTTTTTTAATAAATTCATTAATTTCTTCCCTGCTATTAAAATTTTTTAAATCTTCAATATCCCAAGCAATAGCCATTATTCCCTCTTGGTATTGTTCATCCCAATTGTTAGCTTGTTCACCAGGGGCAAAAATCCAATAATTAGGCTTTTCAGTTTCTTCACCAATTTCCACATCAATTTCAGTGCTTGATACATCAGACAATTCTGGATAAAGCTTATCTAAATCATAAGGCTTAATAAATTTATAAAATTCTAAAAACAATTCTAAATCATTATAAAATTCTTCTTCTGAAGGTAAATTGTTTTTATCATAATATTTTGCAAAAACAGTCCCCTGTTCATATGCTTTAGGTCTTTTTTTATTTGAAGCCAAATCTATATTGAATTCAAAATCATTTAAATCAAAATTATCAATTAAGATATTTTTTACATCTTCAGAAGCTGTATTAATTAAATCTAATTTTCTTTTACCAAATTGTTCGAAATAATCAGTTCCTAAACAAAGAGATAAATAAAAACCAGACAAATCAGCTTTAAAAAGATAAACTAAATAAACTCCTTTTTGTGAACTGTCTGTCATGTCTAAATCAAAAATACCAATCCAAGGAACATAAGACCAATTTTTAGGTTGTCCATAGGATCCTTTAATTTTATATTTGCCCTCTACATTATGTTTTAGTATGTTTGGAATAGTTTCAGTGAGTATTTTACTCCATTCCTGAGTAGATTGATATTCTTCCTCAGTTCCATGTATATTCTTTTTAACATCATTATATTTCATTAAAACTTCATTAAAATAAGTGATTATTTCTCCTTGTGGATCTGTATTAGATATAAATATTCCCCCAAAATTAATTTTTAAAATTACTAACTTTTAATGTATAGTTTACTATTTATAAAATATAAAGCTTTTTAAGATATGATTTTCTATTAAAAGTAATTTTTTATAGTTAATTACAAAAGTTTCAGTATAAATCTCATAACTCCTATTAAAACAATCATATATCACAGCCTCTCATAAATGAGAAAAAAAGAAAATTTTTCTAAAATTTATCCAAAAAACTTATATTCTTGTATATATACTTTAATAAATAGAAAATACAAAACCACTTGGAAAAAAATGGAGATAAAAAAATGCCTTCAAATCAAAACACAATTTCTAATGCTGATTTCGGTTTTACAATACAGATCGGAAGAGCACACGTCTGAACTCCAGT
>NZ_CALCYR010000308.1 GCF_937906425.1 uncultured Methanobrevibacter sp.
TTTTAATAATTTTAATAATTTTTTTATATTTTTTTTTTAAATTTTTCATAAGATTCTGTAATTTTTTTTCATGATTTTATAATAATTTTTCATAAAATTCTGTAATTTTTTTCAATGATTTTCTAATAGTTTTTTTTTAAAAATTCTATGAAATTTTGATTGAAATTTCACTGTTTTTTTACTATTTTTTTCTTAGTCTCAAACAACATGTGTACTTACTACACTTACCTTATGTGTACTTAGTACACAATTTTTAGTTAAGCCTAAAAAATCTCTAATTTCTCTTTATTTCGATTGTAATTTAATTGCATATGGGATATATAATTTTGAATTTTTTCTTATTTTTTAAATTAATATAAATAGTTTAATTTCTTTTTTAATGATTAATTTTATTCTATTCTTAATAATAATTTTTTTAATTAATAATAATAAAAAATAATTTTTATTTAAGTATTATTTTCTTATATGGGAAGTTGAAACTTATTTTTATTTTTTTCCAATTGTGTATATTCTACACTCATATATATAAGGCTTTCGACTTGTGCCTTAGTAAACAAGTATTTATTAATAGATTAATAAAAAATTATATTGTACACATGGTGAATTTATGCCAAAACATATTGTATCTGGACTAAAATATTTAGAAAGTGTAGAGTTGAGAAAAAGAGGTTTGTCCCAAAAGGAAATTTCAAATGAAATAGGTGTTGACAGATCAACTATTTCACACTACCTAAATGGTAGAAACATCTCCACCGATTCTATTGAATTTGCTAAAACTATTTTAGAACTATGTCCTAAGGATTTTATATTAATTTGCAAGTCATTGTTTGAGGATTATGATGAAATTCGTCAAATAGTGAAGATTTTTAATATGAATCATTATGATTCTCAGATTAATGATGGATGTATTGGTTGTGGATTATGTGTAGATTTGTGTGTAATGAATGCTATAAATTTAGATTCATTAAAAGCTAAGATTAACCCTATTTATTGTTGCGGCTGTCTTATGTGTGTTGAGAACTGCCCAACAGATTCTATTAAGATTTTGGAGGTATAATTATGGTAAATATTAAAGAGGTTGATGGTAATAACTTCAAAATAAAAAGATCAGCAAACGGTGAAAGAGTATTATCTTTTAAAAATCATGTATGTATTGGCTGTGGACTTTGTGAATCCACTTGTCCTGTGGAAGCAATAACTGTTGAAGGTGTTGCTCCATCTGAACGTGAATATGAAAAATTCACTACTTATTTCAGTGGTCACGAAAAAATCACCCAAAACTATGAACTTTTCACCAATAAGACAAAAGACATTGCAAAATTAAATATTGAAGATGCTAAATGTGTACTTTGTGGTATGTGTAGTGGAGTATGTCCTGCTGGAGCATTAGATTTAACCATTGGTGAAGAATCCATTAAGGATATTGATACTTATCCTACTCTTATTACCAGTGCTGAAATCGTGGATGACAAATGTGTTTACTGTAAGAGATGTGAAGTTGTATGTCCTAGAGAAGCAATCACAATCAACAGAAACTTACCTAACAGAGCAGATTTAGTCACTGGTGAAATTGGTGTAGATGAAGACAAATGTATTTACTGTGGAGTATGTGCAGAATTATGTCCTGCTACCGCAATTACTGTAGATAAGGTTTCTGGTCAAGAAAAAATTGAATTTGATAAAGAAAAATGTGTATACTGTCTTGTATGTAAAAAAGCATGTCCTATGGGTGCAATCAATGCTGTATGTAGATCCTGTTCCTATGGTGAATATGACTTAGACCCAGCTAAAGCAGTTGTAACCGGAGATGCAATTATCGACAGTGAAACCTGTATCAAATGTGGATGGTGTGCTGGCGTATGTCCTCAAGATGCGCCTATCATTGAAAAACCATTTGAAGGTTATGTAAAAGTTGATGAAGAAAAATGTGGAGTATGTGGTGCATGTGTAGACTTATGTCCATGTAACGCATTGGAAATCCCTAAAACTACTGGTCCAGTTAGAGGCGTTCCAGTAACAGTTAAAGAAGAATACTGTATTAAATGTGGAGCTTGTGCTAAAGCATGTCCTAATGGAGCTTTAGAAGTTGTAAGAACTAAAGTTAATTACACTCCAACCAGTTCCAAAGCATGGATTGCAGCATTTGATGCTTTATTAAACTAGATGTTTTATAAAAAATAAATCAAATTTTTAAATTAATTAAATTTTAAGATAATTTAAATTAATTTTTGAATTCTTGGATTGGAAATTATTTAATTTTTTAAATTATTTAATTTCTGAATTTCAATTCTAAATTATTAAATTTTATTTAAATTATTAAATTTTATTTAAATTATTAAATTTTATTAAATTTTCTAAAATCCTGTTTAAAAATTAATTTTAAAATTCTTAAAATTCCAATTTTTTAATTGATTTTGATTATGCATTTTCACTAATTTTTTTAAATTTTTTAAAGAAATTATTTGTTTGAAAGAATTTTTAGTTAAATTTATTAAATAAAATAATTATATTATATATTGTTATAAATTATTTTATTAAATCAATAGTATAATCGATTTATTAGATTAATTTAATATTCTGCTAATTGTTTCTTTATGAATGATGTGTCAATTAGCTTTTGAATATTTTTCAAATTAATTTATAGGTTTTTATAAAACTGATTGTCGGATTATAAATTGGAGATTAATTAGATTTATGAAATTATTGATTTATTGAATTAATTTTTTTCGTTTATTTATTATGGGATTTATTATGGGATTTTTAGATTTGGTCCTGACTAATATTAGTCTTGGATTGGATTTAAATTATTTTTTAATAAATTTTGGTTTTTATTTAACTTAATTATTTGGATAATCTTTTATGGGATTAATTTAGAATTTTGTTAAATTATTGTCCAATAAGCATTAAAGTTAAATTTAATGGTAATTTATATGGTGAGTATATGGAACTTAAAGTAGATCAAGATAGATGTTTAGGTTGCGGTGTTTGTGTTATCGCATGCCCTGTAAACGCCAGTATCAGTCCTGAAAATGCTGGTGGACATGGTTCCAAGACAACCGAAACTATTATGATGGTTGAAAATGGATTTATCAAATTATTCAGTCCTGAAAAATGTGATAAATGTGGAACTTGTCAAATGTTCTGTCCTGTAGATGCTATATGGCTTGAATAGGAGTGAAATTATGCATTATGCGAATAGTTATTTAGAAAAACCTGTTGTTGGCGATCCGAATGTTGCTCCAAAAGCAGAACCTTTAAAAGTACTTAGATGTATGTTAAACACTGGTTCTGATATTTATCAAGGAGCTTGTAAAAAAAGAGGATCAACATTAAAAGAAGAATACAAAAATGCTTCTGGTACTGCTTATATGGATCCACGTGACATGGCAAAATTAGGTGTTGAAAATTGGGATCATGTTCTCGTAAAAACAGATTATGGTGAAGTTGTAGTAAGTGCTGCAAGATCAAGAGACGCACCTCATGAAGGAACTATTTTTATTTGTAAGGGACCTTGGGCAAACACTGTTGTAAGTCATGAAACTTATTGTTGTTCTGACCCTACTTATAAAGGAATTCATGCTACAGTTGAAAAAACTGACAGAGAAGTCTTATTAATGGCTGATCTCATGAGATGGGTTTACAAGAAGTATGTAGATGAAGACGATGACGACGTTGTTGAAAATATGGAATCCTTAGGTGAAAGACCATTCTACAACGGACGTAAATGGGAGGAGTTGGAAGACCATGACATATGAACCACCTGTAACCGATTATGATTATATTGTAGAAAATTGTACCTGTGCATTTTGTGGATGTAACTGTGATGACTTGGACTTCTTGGTTAAAAACGGTCACATAGTTGCTGTAAGACACGCATGCAGATTAGGTGCAAGTAAAGTTATGGAAGATTTAGACCAAAGGATTATGGTTCCTATGGTAAGAAACGAAGAAGGTGTTCTTACTGAAGTAAGCTGGGATGAAGCTTTGGATACTGCTGCAAAATACATTGCAGAATCCATTAGACCTGTATTCTACGGTTGGTCTGAAACTTCTACTGAATGTATGAAAGAAGGACTTGAACTTGGAGAATATATTGGTGCTGTATTGGATAACCAAGCTACCATTTGTCACGGTCCTAGTTTGCAAGCTATGCAAAACGCAGGATATCCTATCCAAACTTTAGGAGAAGTTAAAAACAGAGCAGACGTTATTGTATACTCCGGTAGTAATGCAATGAACTCTCACCCAAGACACTTGGCTAGATGGGCTGCTTTCCCTCGTGGATACTTCAGACAAAGAGGAAGATTCGACAGAACTGTTGTAACAATGGATCCTAAATTTTCAGACACTGCAAAATGTTCTGACGTATGGATTGGATTTGAACAAAACGGAGACTACGGTTTCTATAACGCTGTAAGAGCAGTAATCAAAGGTAAGAAATTACAATCTGAATCTGTTTCCGGTATTCCAGCAGAAGATATTTATGACTTAGTGGAAACCATGAAAAATGCAGAATTCGGTACTCTCTTCTTCGGTTTAGGTTTAACCCACACATTAGGTAAACAAAGAAACATTGATATTGCTATTAAGATGATTCAAGACTTAAATGCAATGAGTAAATGGGGACTTACTCCAATGAGGGGTCACTTTAACGTAAACGGTTTCAACATTTTCATGGCATTCGAAACCGGTTGGGCATTTGGTGTAGACTTCTGTAGAGGATACGGAAGATATATGTTAGGTGAAACCAACACTATTGACTTGCTTGTAAGAGAAGAACCTGACTGTTTCTTAGTTATTGCTGCTGACCCTGGTGCTCACTTCCCTAATGGAGCAAACCAACACTTGGCAAACATTCCTGTTATTCAAATCGATATTCACTGGGGACCATCTACTGAACTTGCTGATGTAGTATTGCCTGGTTCATTCATCTCAGTTGAATGTGGAGGTACAAGTTACCGTATGGATGGTGTACCTATTTGGATGAAAAAGGCTATCGATAAACCTGAAACCTGTCGTGATGACGAATGGATTGTACGTGAAATTAAAGAAAGAGTATTTAAACTTAGAGAAGAACCTAACGTAGCTCCTAAGTATGTACCTAACCCTGGTTTAGGTTTAATTGAAAAAGGTGATTAAATGGAATATGTACTTAAAAACGGACTTGTTTATGATCCTGCAAATGAAATCAACGGAGAAAAGATGGACATCTTCGTTAAAGACGGTAAGATTGTAGAATCCTTACCTGATGACGCAAAAGTCATTGATGTAACTGACAAAGTTGTAATGCCAGCAGGTATTGACCCTCACGCTCATGTTGCTGGTCCAAAATTAGTAGTAGGTAGATTATATAGGCCTGAAGACTCCAGAATGGGAGTTTCTCAGAAGACAAAAGTTGAAAGAGCAGAAGCTGGTTTCTCAATCCCATGTTGTCCAACCACTGGATACAGATACTCAAGAATGGGATATGGTACTGTATGTGAAGCAGCTATGCCTGCAATGGAAGCAAAACACACTCACGAAGAGATTGCTACCATTAGAAATATTGACGTAAACCCTTTAACTTTATTCGGTAACAACTGGTTTGTAATGGAATATGCAAGAGAAAAGAGATATGAAGATCTTGCAGCATACATTGCAGCATTCTTAAGAATTTCCAAAGGATACGGTGTAAAAATCGTAAACCCTTGTGGTAGTGAAGCTTGGGGATGGGGTAAAAACGTACACGGATACAATGATAAGGCTCCTTACTTTGATGTAACTTCCAAGGAAGTAGTATTGGCTTTAGCTAAAGCTAACGAAATGTTAGGACTCCCTCACAGTATTCACATTCACCCTAACGATTTAGGACACCCTGGTAACTATCCAACTACCATTGAAACTTTAGATTCAGTAAAGGCAATTACTAAATCTACCAAAAAGGCTGCAAGAGTAAGAGATCAAACCGTTCACAACACTCACTTACAATTCCACTCCTACGGTGGAAACAGTTGGAAAGATGCAGATTCTGCAGCAGACAAAGTGGCTAAATTCGTAAACAAAACTGACTACATGACCTGTGATATCGGTCAAGTTACCTTTGACGAAACAACCACCATGACTGCAGACGCTCCAATGGAATACGACTTATTTAAGATTTCCGGTTTAAAATGGGCTAACAAGGATATTGAATGTGAAACTGCAGCAGGAATCATTCCTTGTATCTATTCACCAAAAACTCCAGTAGCAACATTACAATGGGCTATTGGTCTTGAATTGTTCTTGCTCATTGACAACCCATGGCAAGTATGTTTAACCACTGACCACCCTAATGCAGGTCCATTCATCAGATACCCAAGAATCATCTCTTGGTTAATGAGTGCTCCTAGAAGAATGGAAATGATTGAAAATGGTGAAGTGCACAAATGGTCTCACAAAAGAACCGGTCTTGCTGGTCTTGAAAGAGAATATGACTTCTATGACATTGCAACCATTACCAGATCTGCTCCTGCTAGAATCCACGGATTCACTGACAGAGGTCAACTCACCCCTGGATACAATGCAGATATTGCAGTATATGGCTTAAATCCTAATGACTTTGACCCATCCAGAAACCCAGAAGAAGTTGAAAAAGCATTCACTTGGGCTGACTTAACCATTAAAGATGGTCAAATTCTTTGTAAGGATGGTGACCTTGTTGCAACCAAGAAACCTCATGACATTTGGTGTGACGTAAAAGGTTGGGAAGAAGAGGAAGCTAGAATTTGTAATGAAATTATGCCGTTCTTTACTCAATACTATTCAATTAAATGGGAAACTTACCAAGTATATGATCATTACTTATCTGACCCTATTGCTGTACAGGCACCAGCTAAATAATTAAGGAGGATTCTAGATGAAAACTATTACTTTTAATCAAAAGAAAACTTCTAAAATTGCTTTAGAATTTGATGAAATTGTTCCTAATACTGTTATCGACTGGACCAAAGAAGATTGGGACGCATATCAAGTTCCTATCGGAAATTCCAGATTCCCTATTACTGATTTCTTTGACATTGAAATTGAAGGAGAAGCTGACAATCCTTCCCAAGTAAAAATGGTATTGAATGGTGACTACCGCAGAGTAAAATACATTGGATACAGAATGACTGCTGGTGAAGTTATTGTAAACAGTAGTGCAGACCTTCACGCTGGTGCAGAAATGTCTGGCGGATACTGTCTTGTCAAAGGTAATGTGGAAGCTCACGCTGGAAGGGAAATGTCCGGAGGTAAACTCGAAATTATGGGAGATACCAAAGAATTTACCGGCGCTTCATACATTGGTGAATGGAGAGGTATGACCGGAGGAGAAATTATTGTCCACGGTAATGCTGGAAAACAATGTGGCGAATGTTTAACCGGTGGTAAAATCCATATTTTAGGTGACTGTGATATTCTCGCAGGTATTCACATGACCAAAGGTACCATTGAAATTGAAGGTAATGTAAACCGTTGGCCTGGTGGACAAATGAAAAACGGAAACATCATCATTCACGGTAAAGTAGGAAGATTACTTGAAGGATTCGTTGAACAAGACATTGTAACCGATCCTGAATTAGATGGTGTAACCTATCCTGGTAAATACATCGAATATAAAGGGGACATTGCTTTAAACGGTAAAGGTACCTTATTAATCGATGCAGAGAAAAACAGAGACAGATTATCTACCTGGATTGAAGAAGACGACGAATATAATGCAATTAGAGTCTACCGTGAACAATAGGTAGCTCTATATTTTCTTATATAATGGTGTTTATTATGTATGATACAGTTATTTTCGAGTTTGATTATTCTAAAGATGGTGCTGAATTCGATATTGACGCTAGAGTTTACCTTGAAAACAACTCTGTTCTTATCGATAGAAAATATAAAAATTCTAATGATGCAATAGCTACTGAAAGAATTAGATATAACAAGGTTTCCGATGCAAGCATTAACGGTTCTACCGTTAGCATCACCTATCCTAAGGGAACTGCTTATTTAAAAGGAGATGTAGCACAAGAATTTTATGATAAATTTTCTGAATTAATTTAAATGATTTTTAAAATCTTTTGATTTTTTCCTTTTTTGGATTTAATTTAATTGGTTTTTTTTAAAATCTTTTGATTTTTTCCTTTTTTGGATTTAATTTAAATGATTTTTAAAATTTTTAAATTTTTTCCTTTTTTATTATATTTATTGAATCATTATTCATTGTTTAGAGGCTTAGGTATGGCTAAAGTTATTGTTTTAGAACCTGAAGAGATTATTGAATACGTAAGAAATAATGTAAAAAAGAATGATGTATTTGAACTTGCTTACAATCGTGTTTTTGCTCCTGGAATCGTTTTAGGTATAACTCCTGAAGACGAGGAAACTGGAGAAGGTTTAAGAGTTGGACTTCAATTGACTGGAGAGATTTTGTCAGACTATGTTGAGGTTGATCTTCATAAGGTCATTGATGAGATTCTTGAAATTCGTCACAACCCTACAGGGGACAAGGATGACGAGGAAAACATGATTATTGTTGAAGCTAGAATGTTCGATTCTGAAGAATGAATGCATTTTTGATAATCGGTCCACCTTCCTTTTGAAATGAATTGAATTTATTTAATTGGGGAAATAATTATGATTTACAAAGTTAAAGCTATTAACACAAATAATGGTAATGTCTATGATTTTGAATTAAAAAGAGTAGGCCCAGATGACTTCGCTTATTATGACGAAGCATTAGGTGAAGACGTTCATCCTAATGAAATAGCTGATAATATTATAAGGGAAATCTGTAATGCTCTTATGCAAGTTGGTTCTCCTCTCCGTTACATTAAACCTGGAGAAACTAAGGAATACAACAGACATATGACTTTTGACATTTCTCTTACATGTGAAGAATAAATTTAAAATTTACTTTTTTATTTTTTCTTTTTTTATTTATTTTATTTTCTATTTTTAATTTTTAATTTCTATTTTTAACTTCTATTTTACTTTTATTTTCTATTTTTATTTTTTATTTTATTCTAATTTTTTTCATTTAATTTTTATTTCATTGTTCTTTAATCTTATTAAAATAGAAAATTATTATTATTTTTTAAAAATAGAGATTAAAGTTTTATTAATGGAAAATAATTTTTTTTTAAAAGTAGTTTAAATTTTTAAATTTTTTATAATTTTTATTTAAAAAGAGTATTTAAAAACTTTGTTGAAGTTTTATAAATTTTTTATAATTTTTTTTTTAAAAAGAGTATTTAAGGATTTAATTAATTATTTTATTAATTTCAAAATCCTTAATGATTAAAAATTAGATTTTTAAGCATTTGTTGAGTAAAAATAAGTGGACTGACCGGGATTTGAACCCGGGGCCTCCGCCATGCCAAGGCGACGATCTACCATCTGAGCTACCAGCCCTAAAAAATTAAATTAAAAAATAACTAATGTATACTTAAACTTTATTTCTTTTACATTATAACTATTTCTATTTTCATTAAAATTTTTCAGAATAATTCCATTTAATCAATAAAAAAATTTTAATATTGTTTTCATTGTTGCTCATTTATTTTCATTGGTTTAGTTTTATTTATTACAAATAGTTTTATATACTATGAACAATATAGTTTTAAGTAAGTATATATATTTAAAAAATATTAATAAATAATAATGAAATTTGTAATTATGCTATGTGACTATTTGAGATTGTAAAATTTTTATTGATTGGAGGATTATTATGGTAGATAAAGAAATTAAAATGACTTCTGATGAAGTATTGGATTATCTTAAAACTCAAATTGAAGAATTTGACAGATTAGAAATAGCTTACAATCGTGTATCTGCAGAGGGGGATGTTTTAGGTGTGGATCTTTCCGAATACAATGGTGTTCCTGGATGTAGAATAATGATTGCCATGGATGGAGAAATCATTACTGACACTATTGAAGTTGATTTTGAAGAATACAAGGAAGATATTATTGAATTACATCACTATCCTAAAGACGAATCAAAAGAATCTGTTTATATTGAAGTAATTTAATTCTTTTATTTTTTTTATCATATCTTCTATTTTTTGATTCTATTTTTTTTATTTAATTTTGATTCTATTTTTTTTAGTTAGTTTTTAAATTTTTTAATTTATTTTTCTAAATTCTAATTTTAATTTTTTTTAATTTATTTTTATTTCATTTCTTAATTTTTTTTAATTTTTCTAAATTCTAATTTTAATTTTTTTTTAATTTATTTTTCTTTCATTTCTTAATTTTTTTTTAATTTTTCTAAATTCCATTAAAAATTTTTATAAAATTTCTATAAATTTGTATTTTTTCACATGTTTTTAGAAGTGCATCTACATAAGATTTTTATTTTTTTATAGGTTATAATATACTATCCATTTAATTAAAGAAAGCTTTCATTAAAATTAATCATATCTTATAATTGTATGATTTAATAAAAAGTAATTTCTATTAAATTAATTTAAAATTTTCATTTAAAATTCCAGAATATTTTTATTAGATTTTTCATATAAAATTAGTAAAAATTAGATTTTTTAAGAGTTTATTGAAATTTAAATTTTTAAAAAATTAGATAAATAATCAAATTTTTATTTTGAATTTTTTTATAAAAAATAAGAATGTTTGATTTTAATGGGAATTAAATAGTTAAAAATAGAATTTTGAATTTTTTTATAAAAAATAAGAATGTTTGATTTTAATGAGAATTAAATAGTTAAAAATAGAATTTTGAATTTAATGAGAATTTAATAGTTAAAAATAGAATTTTGAATTTAATAAAAAATAAAATAAGCAAATGAATTATTTATTAATAGTCATAAATTAAATCCATTTCTTCAATTGCTAAGAGACTTTCATTTGCCTTAACCTTAATGTTTATTCCTTTTTCCTTGATTGCAGCTATTGAATTCAATCCACTTCCTGCAACAATGCCAAAATTATAGTTGTCTACTTTTGCATTGTAAACCAATTCTCTTGGTTTTCCAATCTTAAGGATTGAAAATTCATTTTCCACTATTTTTTCAAGAATCTCTTCACTGTGGGTTCTTGCAATGTAAGGAACCTCCTTGATTGAAGCGAGAACTTTCTTAGGTCCTTTTTTCTTATTGATATTTACAAGGTCCTTGAATATAAAGATCTTGTGGGGGTCTATTGAGGAACCGTTGTATGAAATCATTTCAATGAAAAGAGGCGGTTTTCCAAGTTCCAGCAATCCTCCATACTGTGGAGTGCTCATTATTCCGTTTTTAATTAAAATTCCATCAATTGTGGAACTGCAGACTGTAGCTATTCCTATCTTGTTTTTATTGTATGGATATTCAATTGTCTTGAAATAGGGGTTTATGAACTTAGGAAGCTTTTTATATGCCTTTTTCATGATTTTTATTGAATCCTCAAGGTCATCCCTATGGATATGTGAAATGTTTGCAACAACATCTCCTGTATTTGTTTCAATATCATAATTGACCTTGTTCATTCTGTTTAGGGTTTTTGTAAATATGAATGGTGTTTTCTTGTAATCTATTTTCTTTGCAGGTCTTATCTTATGCTTGGAAGATTCCATCTTGCTTAACTTATTGTAGTTTATGAACTCCTCCCCTGTCTTGATGTCAACATTGTAGTCCATTTCCTGTGCTGCACAGAATGGTGTGATTCCTCCAATGATTGTTATTCCAATCATTCCTTCAGGAACAGGAATTCCAAGAATGTTTTCTCCTACCTCACCAATTTCAAGGACTCCTCCAATGCCTATCTTTTCAAGCTTTCCAATGATTTCCTTTGCCTTTTGGGCACTGTTTTCAGGAATGATTCTAAAGTTGGCAGGTATTGTACCCTTTCCTTCCTCAACAACGTTCAGGACTGAAGTCATCCCTTTTGCAATAAAAGCGTCAAGTGGAGTGATTGATGTTTTCTTGTAGGAAATGATTTCAGAGAATTTTGTTGGGGAATAGTCCTCAATTTCAACAAGACCTCCATATTGTGGGATTGAAGGGATTCCATTTTTTAAAAATACTCCATCTATGGTTGTACCACAGATTGTTTTCATTATGTATCCTTCCTTTCCGGTTTTTTCATCAATTTTAGCCTTTTCTACATTTATTAGCGGGCTTACACAGACTCCTGCTTTAAAGACTTCCTTGATGATGTCGAATGCCTTGTTGTCAATGATGTTTGAGGTGTTTACGATAACATTTCCCTCTTTTCTATTGTAGTCAAAATCGGTCTGGAAAATCCTTTCCTCAAATTTGGAAAATGTGAAATCAACCTGATCGTAGATTAAACCTTTCTCAAGTTTGGTTTTGCCAAGTTCAGTAATTATTCTGCCAGAGTATCCTTTTCTTTCAGTAAATCCTTTCTCGTCAAGAATTTGCATGTGGTAGCGTACAGCCCTTTCTCCAAGATTGTATCCTTTTGTTTTAAGTTCGTCAGCGATTACCTTTGAACCTATTGCCTTTTCTTGAGTATTTAAAATTCTAAGAATTTCTATCATTCTATGTTCAGATTCTGACATATAATCTCCTGCTTTTACTGGTATTCGTTAGATTGTCATTTAAAAAAAGTTAGATGGTGTTAAAGTAAAAAGTTAAAATATTTTTTATTTGTTTAATTTGTTTAAAAAAATAAATTAATATTTTTTTATTTTTTCTGGTTTTAGATTATCTTAATTATAAAAATAAATATTTTTTACTTTTTTCTGGTTTTAGATTATCTTAATATAAAAATAAATATTTTTTACTTCTAATTTGTTTAAAATTGCCTTAAATTTAATAAAAAAATAAATTAATACTTAGATTATACATCTAAGTATTTTTCATGTTCATATCCGAATACTTGGACTCTATATTCGTCCCATTCCTCATATTTAGCGTCTAGGAATGCATTGAATATATGTTCTCCAAGAACTTCTCTAAGAACTGTGTCGTTTTCAAAGGTATGGTATGCCTCCCATAAACTGGATGGCAAGAGTTCAATACCTAATTCATCTCTTTCCTCTTCTGTCAATTCATAAATGTTGATTTCAATAGGGTCTCCAGGGTCGATTTGGTTTTTAATACCGTCTAAACCAGCTTCTAACATGACTGCAAAAGCAAGATATGGGTTACAGGTTGGGTCTGGGCTTCTGTATTCAATACGGGTAGCTTGACCTCTTGCTGCAGGAACTCTTATTAATGCAGATCTGTTTTGAAGACCGTAGGAAATGTATACTGGAGCCTCATATCCTGGCACCAATCTTTTGTAGGAATTGATTGTTGGGTTTGTTACGGCAGTCAATGCGGCGGAGTGTTTTAATAATCCTCCAATAAACCACATTGCCTCTTGAGACAATCCGCTTTCACTTTCATCATCTGCAAAGATGTTTTTGCCGTCCTTGAATAAACTTTGGTGGCAGTGCATTCCACTACCGTTTTCACCGAAGAATGGTTTTGGCATAAATGTTACTCTGTAGTCAAATCCGTCAAATTCAGCCATGTTTGCTACAATAGCCTTAATTGCTTGTTTGAATGTAATTACTGCATCTGCAGTTTTTAATGCATCATCAAATTTAAATGCAATTTCATTCTGTCCTGGGCCTACTTCGTGGTGGCTTGCTTCAACTTCAAAACCTAATTCCTGTAGGTTGGTTGTCAATTCTCTTCTGAAATCTGTTCCCTTGTCTACAGGCTCTACATCAAAGTAACCTGCATGGTCGTGAGGGATTGGGTATCCGTCATCATCGGTATCCACAATGAAGAATTCTGGTTCCGGTCCTATATTGTAGGTGTAACCTTCTTCCTTGATTTTAGCCAAAGCCTTTTTAAGTATTCCTCTTGGGTCACCTTCAAATGGTTTGCCGTCAGGGGTGTAAATGTCACAAATAAATCTGCATGAAGCAGATTCTTCAGGTCTCCAGGATAAAGCGGAATAGGTGCTTATGTCTGGTTTTAAGACAAGGTCACTTGCGTTAATGCCTACAAATCCAGCGATTGATGATCCATCAAATAAAATTCCCTTTTCAAATAAATCTTCCATATTTTCTAGTTTGCAAGGTATGGATACGTTTTTAGGAATTCCATGTAAATCAACAAATTGAAGATTAATAAATTTAATGTTGTCCGCTTTCATTCTTTCAATTACATTTTGGATTCTTTCTTGCATGAAATCAAATCTCCATTTAAAATATTTGGATATATTTTGTAAATTAATAAATATTATTTATAAAATAATTATTATTTTCATCTACGGAAATATATTTCCACTTAATAGTATATTAAGTTTTTTGAAACTCTAAGTTACACTTTATTTTATCTTTTTTATAGTTTTTAAATGTTGTTGGATTGATTTATTTTTTCAATATTTTTGTGAATTATTGCTTAATCTTTTTATAGGATATTAAAACTAGTTTAGTTTTTTATTAAATTATTGAACAGTTTTAATTTTAGTATAATTTGCTTTTAAAAATTATTTTTAATTTGATAAAAAAGTTTATAATTAAATTTGAGATTTGATAAAAAAGTTTAAAAATTATTTTTAATTTGATAAAAAAGTTTAAAATTATGGCATATTTAAAAGAGTTTTTATTTAAAAAAAATCATTTTTGATTTTATTAAAAAAGTTTTAGAAAAAAAGAGAATTAATAAATTTATTAAAATTGTTAAAAAAATATAAAAAGAAGAATTCATATTAAAATGATTTAAAAATTAAAAAAAAGTTTTAGATTATAATTCTAAAACTTTAAATGATTCTAAATTCAATAGGTCGAAATTAAGAATCTTTGGAGCGTAAGTTACTTCTCCAATTCCAGTTACAAGTTTATAAGCTTCAAATGCTTCTAAACATCCGACTATATTTGGAACTGGTCCTATAACCGGCGGAACTCCTTTAGTTAATTTAGCAATTTCTGCTGCTGTTTCTTCTCCTAATTCCTTTCCTTGGGAAGGAAGAGATAAGAGTTCCTCATAGGATGGTGTGTTCTTTGTAATGACAGTTACCTGACCTTGGGTTCCATGAATCGCTCCATGAACATAAGGAATGTCATTTTCTCTGGCAAATCTGCTTACAATAATTCTTGTATAAAGATTATCCAATGCATCAATGATTATGTCTCTGTCTTTAAAAATCTTTTCAACATTTTCCTCTGTTAATTTTTCATTGAATGCATTTACTTTAGTGTATGGGTTGGTAATTCTCACTCTTTCCTTTGTTGCTTCTGTTTTTGCAATTCCTATTGTTTCCAGACTTGCAATTGCTTGTCTGTTTAAATTGGAAAGATCATATTCATCCTTGTCAACTATTGTTAAATCTCCAAGTCCCATACGTGCAAGCATTAGAATGGTTCCTCCACCAATACCTCCACAGCCAACAACACCTATTTTTGCATCTTGAAATCTTGTCTGTTGGCTTTTAGTTACAATACTCATTTGACGGGTTGCAATATCCCAATATCCAAATCCTTTATATCTTTCAGGCATTTTATCACATCTGAAAATTATTAAATTATCATTAAATAATCTTGTTCTATTTATTTTTTATTATCTAATAATAACTTTGTTTTTTATTCTTATTAATTTTAAAGTTTAATCCCTTCATTTTAATTTAGGGTTTTATGATATATAACAATTGTTATTTTTTTATTTAAAAAAATTATTCTTAATGTAAATTGATACATTAAGAATTATTGGCATTATTGTTAAAATTTTTAATTTTTATTTTCATTTGGATTTAAAATATTTATTTTTTTATTTTAAATAATTTTTATTTTTTATTTTTAATCTAGAACTTAAAAGTAAAGTTTTAAATTAAAATTTAAGCTTCAAAGATTAAAATTAATGTTTTGAAATTTAAATTAAAGTTTTAAAGATTAAAATTAATGTTTTGAAATTTAAATTAAGGTTTTAAAAACTAAAAGTAAACGTATTTTCTGCCAAAGAACTCTTCAACCTGTTTCAATTCCTCTGAAATGTGGATCATTTGAGGGCAGTGGTTTAGGCAGTCTTCACAGTGAATGCAGCTGTCTGCTCTTGTTCCATTGTCTAATGAGAAGTAATGCATAGCGCTTGCTGCTGGATTGTTTAATATTTTAGCCACATTATACTCTCTAAAACATCCTGCAACGTCTACTCCATGTGGGCAAGGCATACAGTATTGGCATCCTGTACAGTCATTGGCCTTTCTTTGTCTGTATTCCCAAGCAACTTCCTTAATCAATTCCAAATCATTTTCACTGATTGAATTTATTTCGGATCTGTTTGCAATTTCTATGTTTTCCTTTATCTGTTCAAGGGAGTTCATTCCACTTAAGACGGTATTTACCTCTTCCATGTTCCAAAGGTATTGGAATGCCCATTCAACAGGGCTTCTTTTTTCTTCTGCAAGGTCCCAAAGTTCCATTATGTCTTGAGGGATATTTTGAACCAGTCTTCCTCCTCTCAAAGGTTCCATAATCATGGTTCCAAGTCCCATTTTTGAAATGTATTCCACTCCTTCCCTTCCGGATTGGTATCTTTCATCAAGATAGTTCAATTGGGTCAATCCAAATTCAAACTTGTCATAATCGTCAATGATATCTACAATCCAGTCCATTTCAGTGTGGGAGGAAAATCCCATATGCTTTACCTTGCCTTCTTCAAGGAGATTATCCATAAATTCAAAAACATTAAGCTCCCTATACTTTTTCCAAGCATCTTCATTAAGACTATGAAGCATATAAAAGTCGATGCAATCAGTTTTAAGGTCATTTAATTGGCTTTCAAAGATTCTTTCCATGTCTTCCCTTGAATTTATAAGCCAGCTAGGCAATTTTGCAGTTAGGAGAACATCATCGCGGTAGGAAAATTCGTCTAGGAAGTTTCCAATGTACTCTTCACATTTTCCCTTTCCTGAAAGGTTGTTTGCATGGTAGGAATATGCAGTGTCTATAAGATTTATTCCATTATCTATGCCATAACTTAGGATTTCATTGGTTTTTTCAATGTCGATTTGGTCATTTCTTTCAAAATGAGGCAATCTCATAGCTCCAAACCCAAGTATTGATACGTTTTCTCCAGTTTTTCCAAGAGTCCGATATTTCATTGTAATAACCTAATAATTAATCAAATTGTTAAAATTTATAATATTATTTTAATTTGTAAGTATTTAATTTTTAGGAAAACTGTTTTTTTATAAACTATTTTTGATTTATTAAAAGGAATTTTGTTTTAAAAATAGTTTGAAAAGTAGTTTGGAATTTTTTTATTTTTTTTAAAATTAGTCTAAAAAGTAGTTAAAATGATTAAAACTTTGATAATTTTTTTTATTTTTTTTAAATTATTATAAAAAGGAGTTTAATATTTTTTTAAATAGTTTAAGTCTAAAAAGAAGTTTAATGATTTTTTTAAATAGTTTAAGTCTAAAAAGTAGTTAAAATGATTAAAAGTTTTAAAAAAAGTTTAAAATAGTTGATGTAAAGATTCCTGGGATTTAGGAAATGCCGGGAGCGGGATTCGAACCCGCGGCCTCACGGTATCCCAGGAAAAAAGTCAGAGCACGCTTAGTTACCCTATGAGCCGTGCGCTCTAACCAGCTGAGCCACCCCGGCATCAGACAGTAATAAAAGTTATATATTTTATTCCTTATAAATTTTTTGTTTTTAGAGATTCCATTCAATAATTTTTTATAAGACCTTTATCATAACTATATAGTGATATAATTATATTTGATATAATTTTAATGTCATGAGGGTCTATAGACTGTCAAACTGTTTAATTATTTTTAAAAAATTTTGAAAATTCTAATAAAATTTAAAATTTAATTAATTTAATTATTTAATTATTTAATTAATTTAATTAATTTTAACATTGATTAAATGTATGATTAAAATAATTTAAAATTTGGTCTTTGGACTTGAAAATAAATTATTAGGTTTATTTGGATAAAATTTTTTAAATAAACGCTTATGAGGTATAATTATGAGTAATGTTAAAGATATGTCCCTTGCTGATGAAGGGATCCGTAAAATTGAATGGGTTCAAAAACATATGCCTGTTCTTGAACACATTAAGAAAACTTTTGAAGAGGAAAAACCTTTTGAAGGTATTACTATTGGTTCATGTTTACATTTAGAACCTAAAACTGTTAATTTAGGTTTAACTTTACAAGCTGGTGGTGCTGAAGTAGCTATGACTGGCTGTAATCCATTATCCACTCATGATGATGCAGCTGCTGGTGCTGCAGCACTTGGATTACACATTTACGGTTGGAGAGAACAAAGCGATGAGGAATATTATGAAGCTATTGACAATGTGCTCTCCCACAAACCTGATGTAATCATTGATGACGGTGCTGACATGATTATGTATCTTCATGAAAAACGCCCTGAATTGCTTTCAAAGATTAAAGGGGCTTGTGAGGAAACAACCACTGGTGTACACAGATTGGAAGCAATGCATGCAGATGGGGCACTTAAATTCCCAGTCATTGCTGTAAATGATGCATACACCAAATATCTCTTTGACAACCGTTACGGAACCGGACAATCCTCCCTTGATGCAATTATGGGAACTACCAACATGTTGATTGCTGGTAAGAATGTAGTTGTCTGCGGATACGGCTGGTGTGGTCGTGGAGTAGCGTCAAGAGCTTCTGGACTTGGAGCTAATGTAATCGTTACTGAAGTTGACCCAATCAGAGCACTTGAAGCAAGAATGGATGGTTATAGGGTAATGAAAATAAGGGAAGCAGTTAAAATTGCAGATCTTGTTATCACTGTAACCGGTAATATTGACATTATTCATGGAGATGATTTCAAATACATGAAAGATGGATGTATGTTATCTAATTCAGGACATTTCAATGTGGAAATTAACAGACCTGATTTGGAAGCACAATCTGTAAGTTGTGAAGAGGTTAGGGAAAGTATTGAAATGTTTACCATGAAAGACGGTAGAAAAATCTATCTTTTAGCTGACGGTAGACTTGTAAACCTTGCAGCTGCAAGAGGTCAAGGACACCCTGCAGAGATTATGGACATGAGTTTTGCAGTACAGGCATTGTCAGCCAAGTTCATTGTTGAAAATGATCTTCCATTAAGCGTTAAAAAGGCACCTGACAGCATTGACAATGATGTTGCTACTTTAAAGCTTAAGGCTATGGGAATTGAAATCGATTCCTTGTCTGAACGTCAAAACGAATACTTGTCAGATTGGAGAGAAGGAACATAATTCTTCTTTCTTTTGATTAATTTTTAATTAATCTTTATTTTTAATAAAAAATCATTTCATTGGTTTTTTATCTATTTTTATTATTTTTTTACAGAATTTTATTTTAAGTATTATGATTTTATTTTAATTTACTAAAATTTAGTTTAAATTTATAATTTTTTATAATTTTCATTTTAATTTACTAAAATTTAGTTTAAATTAAAAGTTTATTATAATTTTTATTTTAATTTACTAAAATCTATTAAAATTTTATTTGCTTGATTATTATGTCTTATTTTCGTTATATTGATAATGGTGAAGGTCCAACAAAGCTTTTTATAGGTGGAGTTCATGGAAATGAGGGAAAATATGCTCTTCCACTTATTAAAAGATTAACTCCTGAAGATTTTTCAGATGGACAGATTTACATTTATAATTTTGATAAATCTCCATATGTTTCTACTTTGAAGAAGGAATATTATGAGTCAAATCAAGGAAAAAAGATTTTATCATTGATTGAATATTATAAACCAGATTTTTATACTGAGCTTCACTCCTACAATATAGCACATTTTAAGGACTTGACAAGTCTTGAAAGACTTGACAGTCAAGGCATTCCCCCTTTGATTGACTGTGGGAATTATGTATTGTGCAGTTCTGTATCTCCATTAATTAGAAGGGATTATTTTGATAGGCAAACCATTTGTCAGACTTTGGAGTTTCCTACATTAAAGGGAGATGATTTGAAACTGTCTAAAGACCAGGTCTTTGAAAAATATGGATTTAATGAGGAATTGGCCATTGAGGAATATTTGTCTTTTTTAAGGATTATTACATTGTCAAGGACTAGAAAGGAATTTGAGCAGTGGGTTTATAGGGATTATAAAAAACAGGCTGACTTGGCTTTAAAGTATGTAAAAATAATTTATGGCATGGATTTCCCCAGATACTGAAATTTTGCTTTTTTTAATTTTCAAATGAGTTTTATCTTTTTTTTTAGTTTTTTTAGTTTTTTAAATAATTTTTAATAAATTTTTTGAAATATTTTTAATTATTTTTTTTAAAAGAATTTTTAATTAATTTTTTTAACAAATTTAATAGTTCGTATTATTTGAAATTAGTTTTAATTTTAAAAAAATTTTTTATAATTTTAAGGAAAATTATTTCTTTAAATGAAAAATTAGGTAAAATTATATAAAAATAGGTAAAAATAGGTAAAATAGGTAAAATAGGTAAAATACGTAAAATAAATAAAAATAGATAATTAAATAAAATTAGATAAAAATAAAAAAGAATGGTTTAAAACCAATCTTCTAAGCTTTTTTGAGTTGAACTTAATTTTTTTAACTTTTCAGCAACATTTAAAACTCTGTTTTCTGAAAATCCATGCTCTTCACACATGAATTCGCATAGGTTTTCAATGTTTGCAGACTTGAACTTAATCTTGTAATCAGTATTAACTTCATGCTTTAGGAATATCTTTCTAAGTTCATCCGGTTCAACTGAAGGGTTTGTAATTCCCTTTTCAACTAAAACATCTTCCAAACTAGCTTTTCTAATTAATTTAAGTCCTGTCTTAGCACCGATTCCATGAATTCCCTCATTGAAATCAGTTCCAACCATTAATGCAACATCAATCAATTCCTCTCTAGTCAAGTCCAAATCTGATAAAACCTTTTTCAGTTCCAAATATTCTAAATTGGATAATCCTCCGCTTAAAGTAAGATTTCTAATTATGCGGGGAGCTCCAAACAATAAACAATCGTAATCCTGTGAAGCTACAGCCCAAGCGTCTCCCTGTTTTACCATATAAGATCCTTGTGCTTCACCTTCACCTTTTGCCTGTACATATGGAATTCCCATATAATCAAGTAACTGTTTTGAACTTTCTATAATATAAGGGGTCATTCTGGAAGTTCTTATTGCATATTTTCTAGCTTCCTCTATATTTCCAGCAGCCTTGGCCTCTTCCCATTTCTGTTCTGCCTCTTCCTTAGCCGCTCTTCTTTTTTCAAGAGTTTTATTTTTATGTTCAGTGATTGCTCCGTCAAATACATAGATAGGTTTTATTCCCTTATCCACAATGGAGGATGTTCTATATAGAATTCCACTTAAATGGGAAGTGATATTTCCATTTGCATCCATTAGGGGACTGCCGTCCCTTTGACGAATTCCTGACAAAAATTGGTAAAGTGTGTTATATGCATCAATTGCTACAGTTCTACCTTCTAAATCTCTTAAATTAATTTCTTCAGGAGAAACTATGTCTTTAAATTTAACTCCCATCGTCACACACCTAATATTTTAATTTTAATTTTATTTTTAATCTTAATTTTATTCTTAATTTTAATTTTAATTTTAATTTTATTTTTAATTTTAATTTTAATTTTAATTTTAATTTTAATTTTAATTTTAATTTTAATTTTATTCTTAATCTTATTTTATTTTTAATTTTATTTTTAATTTTAATTTTTTTTATTTAAAATTATTTGAAGTTTTATTTTTTTAAATAATAAATTTTTAAGTTTTATTTTAAATTTAGAAACTAATTTTTATTTTTTCAAATCTTAAATAAAAAAAATTTTGTTTAATTCTAATTGATATTGTCCTTTTCAACAAAATAAGTGATTGGGAAATACTCCTTAATCCACATCAGGATTTCTCCGTCCTTGATTATTGTATAATCTCTTGCTAAAAAGTCTTCATCAGTATTATAAAGTTCTTTAAGTTTTTCGTCTGCCTTTTCAATCTTTATTTCATTGATTTCTCTTCGAGATTCAATATTGTATTTTTTTAAAATTCTTCCAATTGGAATGTCTGCCCTAATCAAATCCTCTTTTATTGATTGGTTCAGTCTCTTGATTGGAATGTAGGAAACTGCATAAATGAGGGGATTCTCATCCTTGTGCATTATTATTTCCCTATAGTTTACTTCATCTCCAACATCAACATTAACTAATTTTGCACTTTCCTCTGTTGAGGCTTCAAAATGCTGTTCCAATGTTTTTAGATCTATTTTTCCATGCAAAACATCTAGAATTGCAGTTATTGAACCGTCTGTAGTTAAAAGTATCTTTTGGGTATTTGAAAACTCTTTGTTGTTTTCCTTTTCAACTTGGTTGATTTTTTCAATTAAACGTATATTTATATTGTTGTCTTTATTCTCAGTCATTTTTTCACAATCCTTTTTATTTTTAAAAAAATAAGGATTAAGGTCATTAAGTTATTAATATTTGGAATTAAAGACTTAATTTGATTTTTTAAGTTTACAGTCCTTTTTTTAGTTTTTGGGGACTGTTTAATAATTATAAGTTTTACAGTCTCATTTTATAGTATTTGGGACTGTTTAATAATTATAAGTTTTCAGGGTTTTCAATAAATCCGGATATTGCAGATGCTGCTACAACTCCTGCATTTGCAAGGTAAACAGATGAATTAGGGTCTCCCATTCTTCCCTTGAAGTTTCTGTTTGTAGAGGAAATGCTTGTTTCCCCTTCGGATAGAACTCCTAAATGTCCTCCAAGACATGGTCCGCATCCAGGGTTTGAAACGATTGCTCCTGCATCAAGGAATGTTTTTATATATCCTAAATCCATTGCTTGCTCATAAATCTCTTTTGAAGCAGGGATGATAATCAATCTAACATCATCATGAACCTGTTTTCCCTTAAGAACCTCTGCAGCCTGTGCAAGGTCTGGCAGTCTTCCATTTGTACAGGATCCAATAAATCCTTGGTCAATAGGGGTTCCAGCAACCTTTGATAATGGCTTTACATTGTCAACATCGTTTGGACAAGCTATTTGGGCTTCCATATCATCCACATTGAAGTGCAATTCCCTTTCATAAACTGCATCCTTATCAGATTCTACAATGTTCAATTGGTCTTTTGTCTTTCCAGTTCTTTTACAAACATATTCGATTGTGGATTGGTTTGGAGCCATTATTCCATTTTTTGCACCCATTTCAATTGCCATATTTGTTATGGTCATTCTGCTTTCAACATCAAGATTGTCTATTGTCTCTCCACAGAATTCAGCGGTCTTGTAGGTAGCTCCAGCTATTCCCACTTCTCCAATGATGTTTAAGACTAAATCTTTTGAAGTGATTCCTGGATTCAATTTTCCTTCAACTTCAATCTTCAATGCTTCAGGAACCATAAACCATGTTCTGCCGGTTGCATAAACCATGGCCAAGTCTGTTGCACCCATTCCTGTTGAAAATGCACCGAAAGCTCCATAGGTACATGTATGTGAATCTGCACCTACTATAAGCATTCCAGGTTCTACATGCCCCTTTTCAGGAAGGACTTGGTGACAGATTCCCTCTCCATGAGTGTAATGATTTTTAATTCCTTGGGTTTTGATAAAGTTCCTGGCCACCTTTTGAAATTCGGCAGAGCCGATTGTATTTGCAGGAACTGCATGATCAAATACAATAACTATTTTTTCATTGTCCCAAACCTTATCGCTAATCTTTTCAAAGGTTTTTATTGCAGGAGGGGAGGTTCCATCGTGAGACATTGCCAAATCCACATTTACTTCTATTATTTCTCCAGGAACAACTTCCTTGCCTAACTTTTGAGACAATATTTTTTCTGTAATATTCAATTTAATCTCCTTTTTCGATTTTGATAATTTTATTAAAAGTTTAATATGATTTTCAATAAATTAAATAAATTTTTTATTAATATTTT
>NZ_CALCYR010000309.1 GCF_937906425.1 uncultured Methanobrevibacter sp.
TTGTTTGAATTTCATATCCTCATAAATTTTGGATAGTGGCTTAAAGAAGATATTTTCTTGATTATGACAATAAAACTTTATGGTTTTTTAAAATTTCTTATAATATTTACTATAATTAGAATTAAATTCTTATTTAATAGTAATCTTTTTAAATTAGAAACAATAAATTATTATTATGGAATTTAAGAACTTTAAATTATTTGAATAAATTATATTTTCTTATTTTTTAATTATACTATAAAACATGAACATTAATTAAATTAAACCTTTATTAAAGATTATATAATTGAGTTCATTTAAATTAAGGGATTTTTAATTAAAAACACAAACACGTGATATAATGGCATTAATTTTAATTAGAGGCGAAACAAATTCAAAGATATTAAATGCAATAGCGGATGTAGAAAGACATGCAAATTTAAATTTAGCGACCAAACCAAAGAAAATAGATGCAAAATATGCAGATAAGATTGTTGAAAACATTTTAAAAACTCCTTTAAGAACTAAATCAAAGGTAGCAACTGCTTTTCGTGTAAAAGAGGATACTGGCATAGCTATTGTTCAAATTAAAAAAATCCATCCTCCTGCACATATAATAGTTGTTAGCAATGATTATGATGATTATCATGAATTAAACAGAACTATTAAATCTGCTAAGGTCTTTAGAGGATATTATTCAAATAAGAAAAAAGGAACTCAAATGAAGGATTATAAGCTTAGTAAAAAAGAAACAAATGATATGGTAAATAGTTATATGTAATCTTTTGTGACTATTTTTATTTTCCTTTTAATTTTTTATTTTTATAATTTTTTATTTTCTTTATAATCTTTTATTTTCTTTATAATCTTTTATTTTCTTTTTTTACTTATTTTTAAGATTAAAAACTTTTTTTAAAGATTTTTTATTATTTTTTACTTTTTAACTTTTTTTTAAAGATTTTTTTCTATTTTTTACATTTTAACTAATCTAATGGATTTTTTATTTTTCTAATTTTTGCTAAAATTAAAAAGTATATATAATTCAAATTCAATATATAGTTACATGAATTGTGAAATTTGTGGTAGTGAAATAAAAGGAAGACCCTTAAGAACAAAAATTGATGGTTCAGTTTTAGAAGTTTGTCCTGAATGCGCTAAATTTGGAAGGGTGCAAAAGGATACCCCTCACGAAAGAAGGTTTATTTCTAAAGCTCAAAAGAACAAACAGCAGAATAAGGCTAAACCTAGACAAAACACTCCAAAACCTCAGAGAAATAGAAGGGATGATCCTGTAGATGAAATTGTTGAGGATTATAATCTTGTTGTAAGAAAGGCTCGTGAGGCTAAGGGATGGACTAGGGAAGAATTAGGTGCTAAACTTTATGAAAAGGTTTCTGTAATTAATAGAATAGAATCTGGAAAGATGGAGCCTGATTTGAAATTAGCTAAAAAATTGGAAAAAACTTTAAACATTACATTAATTGAAAAGATAGATGATTTTGATTTGGAATCATATAAGAGTTCTTCCTTTGAGCCAAATACTTTGGGAAGTATTGTAAAGATTAAAAGGAAATAATTTTTAATTTTTATTATTCTATTCTATCTAATTTTTTAAGTTTGCTTTTCTATTTTTTTATTTTTCCTTTAATTGGGCTTGATTTTTATTATTCTGCTTTCTAATTTTTTAATAAATTTATTTTTTTATTTTTCCTTTAATTGAATCTTAATTTTTCTTATTTTAATTTTTCAAATAATTGAAAATTTAATTTTTTGACTAATTTTTTTATTTTTTTCAAAACTATTTTGTAAAATTTTATTTATTTTTAAGAATTTTTAAGCTAATTTTTATAGAAAATACTCTCTTATTTATTTTACTTACAATTATTAAGAAAAACTATATATATAACTATAGATATATTATTCTATATTCTACGAATTTATTTGATTATCTTATGGATGATTTTTAAAATGGTGTAAATAAAACTTTTATATTGTTTTAATTCTTGTTTGTAAATAATCGATATCTTTAAATATTAGTTGTAAATATATAATTGTTGTAAAAAGTAAAAAATAATTATTGGATTAATAATTATTTAAAATAAATGTTTAAAATTGTTTTTCTAATTTAATTCATTTATTATATTTAATTGTAATAATTCTAAAAATTCAAGGAGGAATTATATGGAAGATTCTCCAAATGAAATTCAAAATGAAGTTCAAAACGTAAATGATTCTGTTCCAATAGAAGAATTGGAAGATAAAAGTGTTGAAGAGCTTCAAAAAGAACTAGAGTTACTTAAAGCTGAAAATACAAAAACCAAACGTAACCTTATGTGGAAAGTTAGAAAACTTGAAAAAGATAAAATTCTGACTGAAAATGAAAAGATACGTTTGGAAAGAGAGTTAAAATCATTAAGAGGTGAAGTTGAAAGATTCAGATCACCTCCACTTGTAATTGCTACTATTACTGAAATATTAGATGATTCAAGAATGACTGTAAAAAGTAGTACTGGACCAAGTTTCCTTATTAACTATTCAAAATTCCTGGATGAAAAATTATTGACTCCAGGTTCAAGAGTTGCTTTAAATCAACAAACCTTTGGTGTTGTGGAAGTATTGCCTTCTGAAAAGGATGCAAATGTTTCAGGTATGGAAATTGAAGGCAAACCTGATGTTACCTATGACATGATTGGTGGTTTAGATGAACAAATCATTGAAGTTAAAGAAACTGTTGAATTACCTTTAAAACATCCTGAATTATTTAAAAAGGTTGGTATTGATCCTCCTAAGGGTATCCTATTGTATGGACCTCCTGGAACAGGTAAGACCTTGCTTGCAAAGGCAGTGGCTAATGAAACAAATGCTACTTTCATCAAGGTTGTCGCTTCTGAATTCGTTAAGAAATACATAGGAGAAGGGGCAAGAATGGTAAGGGAAGTCTTTGAGCTTGCTAAGGAAAAGGCACCAAGTATTATCTTCATTGATGAGCTTGATGCAGTTGCAGCACAAAGGCTTAAAAGTTCCACCAGTGGTGATAGGGAAGTTCAAAGAACCCTTATGCAATTGCTTGCTGAACTGGACGGTTTTGAAGCTCGTGGAGATATTGGTATTATTGGTGCAACCAACAGGCCTGATATCTTGGATCCGGCTTTGCTTAGACCTGGAAGATTTGACAGATTCATTGAAGTTCCAGCTCCAAATGAGGATGGAAGACGTGAAATCTTAAAGATTCACACTAAAAACATGTCCTTGGCTCCTGAAGTTAAGATTGATGACATTGTAGAACTTACCGAAGGAGTTTCAGGTGCAGACCTTAAGGCTATCTGTACTGAAGCAGGTATGTTTGCTATCCGTGAAGAACGTGATGAAATTGCATTGAATGACTTTATGGATGCTGTTAATAAAATCTTAGGTAAAAATAAAACCGGTCAATTGGATGACAACGGTGGAGTAATGTTCGGATAATTTCGAACTTACTTTCTTTATTTTTTTAGCTTTTTAGCTTTTTAGCTTTTTAGCTTTTTAGCTTTTTAGCTTTTTAG
>NZ_CALCYR010000310.1 GCF_937906425.1 uncultured Methanobrevibacter sp.
CTTATTTATTCTCTTATTTATCTCTTTTATTCTTATTTTTCTTATTTATCTTTTATTTTTAAAAAACTTATTTGATTTATAATAAGTTTTAAGTATAATATCAATCATAAATATTTTTAATTTTAAGTACTTTAATTTTAATTAAATTATTTTTCATTGTTTTAAATTTTGTTTATTGGATTAATTGTTTTTATTTTAATTAAATTATTTTCAATTGTTTTAAATTTAATAAAAATATTCTATTTGGTGATTTTATGTATGGTCCTGCAAGTTTGGCGGAAAGGAGAATATACTATAGGGAGGAATGGTCTGAAAAGGACTTGCCTGACTTTATAGCAGATGGAATCACCAAAAGGGAATTTGGTTTTGATCATATTGGAAACGGTCCAAATGACAGATATAAAACATTTAAGGGAACAGAAACCCTCAGACGTTTTTTAAGATACAAGACTCCCTTTGCAGCATACATTTCAGTAGCATTTTATCAAAATCCACGTAAGCGTGGAGCTTGGCAAAAGGCGGAATACATATTTGATATAGATGCAAAGGATTTGCCTATCCGTTCATGCGGATGTGATGGCGTTTGCGAAATCTGTTTGGCAGAGGCCTTGGAACGTGTCAATATTATGATAGACACCTTGAAAGGAGATTTGGGACTTAAAAACATTCACCTTATATATTCAGGTCGTGGTTTCCACATAAGGATATTGGATCCTGTCATGATGGAGGCTGACAGTGACTTGAGGGCTGAAGTTCTTAAGTATGTTGCAGGAGCAAATGTTCCAAGGTCACAGTATCCAAATCCCACACCTGGTGGACAGCCATATAATTTTGATCATTTCATCATTCCCATTGCATATCCAAAGGTTTTTACTGAAAAGCTGAAGTACAATATTCTTCACTTAAGGGGAGATGAGGAGATAGATGGAATTAATCAAAGGTTAATGAAGGATTTGGTTAAGAATAGGGATTTTCTTCTTGATGATGATTGGGTAGGCTTTAAGAAAAACATAGGTCCTAGAAGGTATAAGGATATGGTAAATGCGATGGCAAGGGTTAATTTGGCTACAATTGATGCTAAGGTGACTATTGATTTAAAGAGGATTTTAAGACTTCCTAGTTCATTGCATTCAAAGGTTAGTATGAAATGCGTTGAGGTAAAGAATCCTGAAACATTTGATCCTTTTAAGCATGCTGTTCCTAAGTTTGTTTATGAACGTAAGGACGAATCTATTGCCTCTAAATAGCTTAATATTATTTTAAATTCATATTCTTTTGTTTTTGAATCTATTTTTCTTTTTTTATTCTCTTTTTTTGGTTTTTGAATCCCTTTTTCATCTTTATATTTATTTATCAAACTTCTTTTTTTACTCATTTTTGTTTAATATTTTTCTTTTAGTTGCTTAATTCAGTTTAGTTTTTCAATTTAAATATTAAAAATCATTATTTTTATATAGTTTATAAAATAAAAATTTAATTAAGTATAATTTTAGCATATTTTATAGTTTTTTTTAAGGCTTTTTAATATTGTCCTAGGAGGTTTAAAATGGATAAAAAGAATGCAGCATTGCTTGTAGTTGTTTTAGTTATTGTTATAGCTATTGGCGTATTTGCATACACTCATTTAAACATTGGCGGCAGTGATGTTAATGTATTAAATGCAAACAACAATACAAGTGAAGTTATAAATTCAAGCAATTTGGACTTAAATGTTTCTGATGATTCTGAAGATGCAGAAAATTCTAATTCTACAGACAATTCAGACAACAGTTCTTCTGTAAGCAGTACAGATCCTGGTGATGTAGTACATAAGCAGGTATTTACAGTTTCTGAAAATGAGACAGGTCAAAATGAAGGAATGGAACCTGGAACATATGTAATGTACTATACAGAAAATGATGGTCCATTAAAAGTGGAAAAAATTAGTTAATTATAGTATTTTTTATTTAAATACTATTTTTTCTTTTTCTTTTTTTTTTTAAACTAATCTTGTTTTTTTATTTTAATTATTCTTTTTTAATTATTTTTAC
>NZ_CALCYR010000311.1 GCF_937906425.1 uncultured Methanobrevibacter sp.
ATCCCCAATCCCCAATCCCCAATCCCCAATCCCCAATCCCCATTTATTTTAAATAATATTAAAAAATATTATTTATTTAAATATATTTTAAGTTTTATAGTAAAGAATATTTATTTATTTTAATTAATTTATTTAATTAAAACAAATAAATATTTATTTATTATTTTTCGCAATATTTATGATGCTCCTATTTTTTCTTTATTTTCATAACTATTAATGAACAGATAATATTTTTAATAATAAAAAATCGAATTTGAAAGTTTTGAATAAATTAAGTTCTTTTAAGAATATATTGTTTGATAAGAAATATTTCTTATATTTAAATATTGATATTTAAACAGCTTCATCTTTTAATCCATCTTTGAAAAAGTAGAACATGGGTCCTTTGGCGGTGTCATCTTCCCAATAGGAGATTGCGACACTTCCAACAATTTCACCTTCATCATTTTCTCCATTGGCTCCAGTATAAAGTTCAATATCATCATATTTAGGCACAATGAATTTAATAAAAGCTTGAGCTCCTTTTTTGAATCCTTCAACTCTGTCTTTTTTTCCGTTTTCTTCCAAATAAGCAATAATTTTCTTGAAATAGTCTTTAATATAAGCCATAAATTCTTTTTTACTCATATTAACTTGTTTTAAATCATGATTTGCAACAACATCAAGAACCATCTCCACATTACCTTGGGCTGGAGCCTCCTCAGGTGCTTCCTCTGGTTGGCCAAAAGCATTTCCACATCCAATATCGACATCACCTAAATCGTCTTTTGGTCTGTTTTTTGAAGGAATTTTTAAAATTGCATCTTCATATTCTGATGTCATCTCGAAAGTATCGGAAGTCATTTCATCGCCGGTTAATACATCCTTAAAGATTCTCATCTTTAAATGATAAAAATTAATAAATTTTAATAATTTATATTAATAAAAATAAATTAATCATTAAAAAGAATAATAATCCTTTTTAAGAATATAAAAATAAAACATTCTAATTCTTAAAAAGAATAAAACTATTGCTCTTCAACAGTTACATTTCCTGCTAGGATTTGATTAATCTGATCATTTGCTTGCTCAAATTCATCTTTAGTCATATTTAATAATTTATACATTTGAGGAGCCTTTTTAGCATCCTTTAAAGTTACACTGTTAAGCAAAGGTTCAATATCATTCTTAAACAAGTCACAATATAGGGAACCGTCACATGGAGTCACATTTCCATATGACATGACATTAATCATATAAGTTGTGTCATTTATATCCGCTTCACAGATGTAAACATCAATTATATCAGATGTTTCACTGGAATTGCTTGATGAATTATTTGTATCATTTGTTGAAGGAACAGCCTGGGAATAGAATATTTTCCAGTCAACCCCATTAAAGTTACGGGTTTCAGGAGCTGCCATACCTTGTAACATATACAAATTTGTAATGAATGAACCTTGTTTTACACAAGACATATTATAAGTGATATTTTTATCCTTTTCTGTATAGGATGCTGTCCAATTAGAATATTTGGACTTTTCAACCTTGTTGACACTTACTTCACCTTGGAATGTACCGCTCATAAATTGATTATCAAAATCAGTGTGAGCTGCGAATAAATCAAAGGCATAAGCTCCACCGATTACGGCTAAAACAACTGCAATTAGAGCAATGACAATTCCAATAATCTTTTTATTCATTATTTTTCCTCCATAATTTTAGAAAAATTTTTTTTAAATTAAAAAATTATAATATTAATTTCTTTCTTATCATTATTAATATTAATTATTTTTAAAAATATTAAAAAATAATTAAAAAAGAATTAAAAAAGATTTAAAATAATAAAAAAGAAATAAAAATAAAGAAAATTTAAAAATAAAAAGAATTATTTAGCTAAAGTAAAGTTTGGTCTGAATTTAGAACTTCTTTTTATATTCTTTATTTCTACCTTACTTGGACATTTGTGCTCTTCCAACATAAGGATTTTATAATCATAATCTTCAGGTAAGCTACTGTCCTTACCGTCAATAAGACCTCTGAAACTTACACCGATGTCACCGGTTCCACCTATATCAAAATTTAATCTTTCAATGCTATTGAAGTTTTCAAAAAACATCTCCAATTCAATTGTTCTTTCCATAGGTGCTTTATAATGAACTGCCATTATTTTATTGGAACTAGTTCTCACTTTAATAAATTTCTGTTCCATTTCAATTGTTTCACCATCACGAACCTTTTTCAAAGTTACAAATGGGCTAATTTCATTTGATTCCATTAGTTCACCTCAAGTAATCTATTTTCAAAAAAATCTTATTTATCTAAAATTAAAAATTTACGTATGACTAAATTTTTATTCAATTAAATATTTTGTCAATATCTTATTTAACCATTACGATTATAAAAAGAAAAAACCTATTTAAAAAAGCTTATTTTTTATAAAAAGTTAAAAAGCAGACAAAAATACTCAAAGAATAATAAAAGAATAATAAAAGAATAATAATTTCGCTGGAAAATTTATTAAAAACTAAAAATACTGATAATTAAACTGGTAAAGAAAGATTAAAATATATAAATATTAAAAATAACATAACTCTATGTATAACTATATATAGTTATAAAAAATTATTTTCAAGGTGAAAAGATGTGTAGTTCTGGAGGCCCAATGGCCGATCTTTCAATGAAAAAATTGAAAACTAAAAAATATAAATGTCTTGACTGTGGAAATGAATTTAAAGGATTAGGTAAAAAAGTTATCTGTCCTTCTTGTCAAAGCGACAACGTAGAATCTAAAGAGAAATAAATTATTAATTTAGTTTAAAAACTTAAATAATATTATTTTAATTAGTTTTAATTTTAATTATTTTAATTATTTAATTATTTTTAATTTACTCAAAGATTTTAATAAAATTTTAATTGATTTTAATTGATTTTAATTGATTTTAATTGATTTTAATTGATTTTAATTAAATATTAACTTAAAATATAAATTAATTTAATAATATTAAAATTTAAACTTTTTAATAATTTCACTCTTTACTTTTTTTATTAGTTTTACTTTAAAAATTATTGATACCATGAAAAGGGAAATTAAATTTAGCGAAGATGAAATACTTTTTCTTCTTGGAGAAAGTGGAATGGTAGGCATCATCAAGGCTGGAGAAGACAAAATGCTTTTTATAGGAACTCCAGACAATGATGAAATTGTTCAATACCTTGAAAAAGATGATTTAATAGCTGTTTCTTCTTTTAATCTTGGAGAAAAATATGAAAAGGGAATAAGATCCCTTGCATATCTGACAAGAGACATTGAATCTCCAATTCTTGTTCTTCCAAAGGACCATCCAAGTTCAAAAAGACTTAAAATGGTTTTATCAGTTGGTGAAAATGTTAGACTGGACTGTGGAATCGTTCCTGGAACACATCCTGAACAGGACATTCTATGTTCCTGCGACAGCTTATCCGGCCTAAACATAATTAAATCTGAAGACGGCGTAATTATCGAAGGGGAAGTCAAAAACTATAAAATAGAACCATTTTAAATTAATCAAAAGCAAAAAAAACTATAAAAGAACATTTTTATTAAAAAAACAAATCAAAACCTAATTAAAAAAAAATCTTTAAAGCTGACAATTATGTTATTTCATGAACAAGCATTCCAAATCATTGGTGAAGGAGTAATAATTTTAATAGTTATAATATTTATCCTATTGATTATTTCACTTATATTAGGAATAATCCTATTAAGGAAAAATAAATTAGTATTTCCATCACTGATTATATATGCAATCAATGTTTTTTACTCTCCTTTAAAGAGTTTAGCGAAATATTTAGGATTTGATGAAGATTTGATTGATCACATCGGTATTGAAGTAAGAAATAAAGTAAATAAACCTAAATTCGATTCAATTCCACCTGAAGAAAAGATAATTGTTCTTCCACATTGCCTTAGATCTGCAGAATGTGAAGCAAGCCTTAAGGAAAGTGGAATCAAATGTACCTATTGTGGAAAATGTGCTATCGGTACAATCAAATCAAAGGCAGAACCTATGGGATACAAGGTTTTTATTGTTCCAGGTTCAAGTTTTGTTAAAAAAATCGTTCAGCAAAACAAATTCAAGGCAGTTTTAGGTGTTGCATGTCATGTTGACTTGAATCAAACCATGATGGCATTATCAGATTTTGCACCTCAGGGAGTTCTTCTTTCAAATTCAGGATGTTTTGAAACAAGAGTTGATATAGGCAATGTTTTGGAAAAAATAGGATATTATGAATATCGTGAAAAAGAGAAAGAGCTTAAAAAATCTGAAAAAGAAGAAAAAGAAGAAATAAAAACTGCTTAAAAAAAATAACTCTTAAAAAAAATAACTCTTAAAAAAAAAATAACTCTTAAAAAAAATAAGAAAAAAAACTTCTTAAAAAAAAATAACTCTTAAAGAAAAAGAAAAACAAAAACTGCTTAAAAAATTATTAAACAATTATAATTTTTGTAAATTGCAAATAATTAAAAATTTATTTTTCATAGAATTCCATCAAGTCATCTGATTCACCTGATGCTTCAAATTCCTCAATAAAGAGTTTTAAATCCTTAAAAAACTCTTTTTTTCTATTTTTTATATCTTTTATTTTAGAATAATCTTTTTTTATAATCAATTTCATTAAAATATCATCGGTTTCAAGTGCAATTTCAGGAAACTGATTGCTTGAGCTTTCTTCAAATATAAGGCTGTCAATCTCATTCTCAAGACCATTATCTTTTTCTAAAAGATTATCAAAGTCTGAAAACTCCAGAAAATCATCTTCAAAAATAGGCTTGCTATTTTCCAAATCCTTTTTAAATTCCTCGAAATCCTTTTTAAAATCAATAAATTCTTCTTGAGACATTTTTTTCACTGAATCTTTTTTTTTAAAATAAATTATACATGTACCTAAATAACATGTATCTTCAATATCTCTATTTCCAATTGAAGCAAAATAATCACTATTTGCTATGTTAGAGCTAAAATTCAAATTCATTAAAAAGCTATAGTTAATTTGCTTTTTATAATCTGTTAATTCAATATATTTTCCATCAATAAGTTGATTTAAATCTTTAACAGTAGTATTTCTTGATATTTCAAACATGTCCATATATTCCTGTGTAGTGATTTCATTAATATTGGATTTTAAGAAGATTCTTTGCCTATCATTTAAAATACCGTTTACATTATTTCTAAAGATTACTTTGAAAAACTCTCCGGACTCCATGAATTCAGGTTCTTCTAGACCAAATCTTTTCATTTCATCCTTCATACGTTTAATTCCAGTTCCAACATGCTCCATATATATTGTTTTTGAAAATATCCTTGATAATGTTTCATTTCTATGAATAGGTTTATTTTCCTCCAATTCAGAAACTTTTAAAGGATAAACTAATCTGCCAGGACTTTTAATTTCAATTCTATCTGGGTAGATATAGAATGTTATTGATGCTGTTTGAATTGTATAATCCCTATGCGCCAAAGCATTAACAAGCGCTTCACGTATAGCTTCAAAGGGATATTCATAATTGG
>NZ_CALCYR010000312.1 GCF_937906425.1 uncultured Methanobrevibacter sp.
AAAAATAATGGTAAAAATAGAAATGGAATAAAAATTAAAATGATGAAAATAATTTTTTTAAAATTAAAAACTTAAATCATGAGTTAAAACCTAATTTAACACTTATTTTTTATTCTTAATTTCATCCAATCTTTTTACCATTTCAAGAACACGTGTTCTTGTATTATTTTCCTCACTATAATCTTCACTGTAATTCTCTTCAACTTCTACCAAATAAAATGCTTCCTCAGACAAAACTCCAGGAATGTTCATTTTAGCCAAGTTTCTCTCAACCCTTCTTTTAAGTGGCTCATCATCCATTTCCTGAGCTAAAAATATAGGGGTCTTGACCGCTGATGATATCTTGGTGTTGTGACGTGCACGATGACGTTCCTCTGTTCTATTGTTAAGAATCTCCTCTGATGACAAGTTTAGATTAGGATCCCTGAATGGAATTCCAACATCAGACAATGCCATCTTTATCTCATCATTCTTTACAAGTGATTTGCTTAGGTTTTTTGTACTTGGTGATGCCAATGTTCCTCCCTGGAAACGTCCGAATATTGGTCCGAGGGATACATAGAATCCTGCCTCTATAAAACCCATCCTTACTGGTGAGGAGGAAGTGTATGTACAGACAATTCCATCATCCTTTATCACTCTCATAAATTCCTTGAAAAAGTCAACGCTTACAAGTTCAGGAGACATGTTTTGTGAAAAGGGATCTAAAAATATTGCATCATAGGAATTGTCCTCAAGCTTTTGTATAACCTGTCTTGCATCATCTATATGAATGTTTAATTCCATGTTTTCCGGAATTTCTGTCTTTTCAAGTTCAAGTGCTGCATAGCCGCAATCAATCAATGCCTTTTCAATTGCCCTTTTTGTAATGTCATGTGCCGCTATAGGTGATGGCACCATAAGACCTGCAGCAAGGGTTGGCTTTGATATTTCAAGCATGTCTATTTTAAGAGATGTGCCATTTGCATTTTTTAAAAAATCATCAATGGCTGCTGAACTGTTGTATCCAAGTCCGGCGCAAATGTCAAGAATGGCTATGTCCTCATCATAATTTAATTTCAATGGCTTTATGAACTTTTCAAATGATTCGCTTATTGCTCCTGTTGAGGTATGTAATGTTTCTACCTTATGATTTATTTCCTTTGACTTTATGCTGTATGAACCATCATCGGTTTTTACAAAATAATCATTATAATCTGAGAAGATAGATGTTCTATATGCATCATCATGATTTTTTCTTTCATTTTCAAAGGCTTGATTAATTAAATCATAGATAGTTTCATTTATTACGGTAGATTCTTCAACATAGCTCATTTAATCACACAATATTTTAAGTAAATTAATTCAAATTGAAATTGTATTTTTTTGTTAATATTTTTAGTTATTTAATTCAGATTGAAATTGTATTTTTTTATTAATTTCTAAGTAAATTAATTCAAATTGAAATAGTATTTTTTTTAAGTAAATTAATCCAAATTGAATATTCAAATATTAATAATTTTTTATTGATAAAATATTAAAAAATTCTATTTTTTAGGGATTATAAAGAAATAATCCTAATATTTTTATTTACTTCCAAAAGCATTCTGTAAACTTCATTTATTTTCTCATCACTGACTTCTGAAAAATCATAAAGTTCCATATTCAATAGTTTGTATTTTGATTCTGCCAAATTATGGATCTTGAATATTTCAACATTGAATTCTTTGAAGTCCTTTAAAAGATCGATTATTTTATTTAAATTCTCTTCCTTTAAGGTATATTCATTATTTAAAGGAATTCTAAAGGTGATGTTTTCCTTTTTGATAGTGGAATTTTTAATGATTTTTAAATTATTCAAAAACAAATCCAAATCCAAATTTAAAACTTCTTTGGCCTCTTTTTTATCCAAAATCTTTATGTCAATAAACAATTCATCAATGTATGGAATTGCCAATTTAAGAAGATCGGTTGAAACTGATAGAGAAGTTTCAAAACATATGTTTATTCCATTTTCCTTTAAGTTTTCCAAAAGTGGAAGGAGATTTTTTATTTGAATTAATGCCTCTCCTCCAGAGAAGGTTACTCCGCCGCCATTTGAATAATAAATCTCATCCTTTAATATTTCCTTTTCCAAATCCTCTAAACTTATATCATATCCAAATGACTTTAAGATTCCATCTTCCCTAAATTCATCTATTGAATAATTGATGGTTTCTGGATTGCAGCACCATGGACAAGTCAGATTACATCCTTTTAAAAAGACGGTTGTTCTAATCCCATTGCCGTCATGAAGAGAAAAATGTTGAATGTTTGTAATTCTAACTGTCATTTTAGCACCTGAATTTTATATTATCAACATAATCATATTTACTGTTTATACTATTTAGTATTTATCCGAAAATCCATTAAAATAAAGTTTTAAAACTAAAATTTATTTTTATCTTATTTTAAACTGAAATAATCAAATAAAATTTAGATATTTTGTTGAAATAAATATTTTTAAATCCAAATGAAATTAAATGATTAAAGCCAAATAATACTTTGTTTTTAAACTATTTAAAGCTTGTTTAGATGCGAAAAGATGAAAAAACAAGAAAATTAGAAAATTTTAAAGTGAGAAAACATTATTGTGTGAAAACATAAATGTGCAAAAATTAAAAGTGTGAAAACAATAATGTGCAAAAACACAAAAAATGCAAAAAACAATAACTGAGAAAACAATATTGTGCAAAAACACAAAAATGCAAAAATTAATAGCTGTGAAAAATTATTGTGCAAAAAAAACTCAAAAATTGGCACCCTCTAATGGATTAACTTAGATTTACCTTCAAGCTTTTTAATCGCCTTCGGCGATTAAAAACCTTGACCAAAAATGGTTATCTATTAAATAAAGAACTTGGAATTGTAAAAAATTAAAAAAAGTAAATTAAATAAAAAAAAGAAATTAAATTAAAAAACTTAAACAGCTATTTTTCCTTCGTTTTTTAGAGCTCTTTCTATTAGAAGGTCTTTATAGGATTCCGGCAAGTCATTGAAATAAGCGCTGAATCCCCAAACCCTAACAATTAGATTTGGATGGGCCTCTGGATTTTCCTTTGCCTCAATCAAGGTCTTGCTGTCAACAACATTCATCTGCATTTGGAAAAAGCCTAATTTAATGCTTGCAATAATGAAGTCTGTAAACTTTTCAAAGTTTTCCTCAATGAAACTTGGTGAAACCATCATGTCCACAACATTTCCATTGAACTTTGCTCCGGAATAATCCAGTTTTGATGCAAACCTTAAAAGTTCAGTGAAATCCTTGTTGGAATCAGATGAAATGTGTGTTGAGAAAGGTTCTCCTGCTCTTCTTCCGTCAAATGAAGCTGAAACTTCCTCTCCTGCACTTATGTATGATGGAGCGCTTAAACCAAACTTGATTTTTCCTCCAAAGCCATTTACATAATCCTTAATGCAGTCTTCTAAATAATTAATAATCTCATTTGAAAGGGAGATTACCTCATCATCATCCACTCCAAAGTAAAGCTCCTGTCCCTTAAGGAGTTTTAGAATTTGATTGTCCTTTCCTTTGAAATTGGACTTTCTGATTCTGTTCAATTCATAAAAATCATATGTTTTCCCACGTGAGAATCTGGATTGTTCCACCTCAATAAAATCACTTATATTTCCTTCAAAAACAAGCTTTTTAAGGTTCAAAAGACTGTTGACAGTGTTTGCAAGTGAAACTGTGGTTATTCCATAATGATTGTATTTTGCACCTCCCTGTGAAATGTCCAAACCCTTTACATTGCAATCATCTATAAAGAGGGAAAGCAATGGATCCACATTCCATTTAATTGAATCCAAAACATTGATCAGATTGTCCGCTTCAGCCTTAAGGTATCCCTTATACATTTCAAACAAATCTTCAAAATTCTCAATTGACCTGATTGTCTCATTGGATTCATTGTCCAACAAATCATTTAATGGCTTTAGGAATGAAATGAAATTTATGTTGTTCTGTTCAAGACCCTTTCCAACTGCTGCAGGTTCCCAACAGGCTGAAACAACATAATTTTCAGCATCCTCATAATCATAGCCAAATTCCACCATTTTTTCTATTACAATTTCATCGTTTGAAAACAAAGGACAGCCTATTCCGGTTGCAATTGACTTTAAGGAAAGCTCTATCAAGTCACGGGGAGTCTCCTCACTTACACGTAGAAGCACCTTAGGGTCAGGCAATTGAAGATTGCAGACCGCTTCAATGAACATATAAGTCAAGTCATTGTAGAAATAATAGTTTCCCAACTCATCGGCGAATTTGCCTCCAAGAACTATAACCTGACCGGTGTCTCCCATCAGGGCAGCGCTCTTATACCAGTAATAGGAATGCAAGGTTTTTAAAAAGTCCTTAACCATTTCAAAAGCCTCTTCCCGAGTGATGACCCCATTATTGATATCATCAAAATAATAGTCTTCCAAAATCTTGTCCAAGCGACCTAAGCCATTTAATCCATGGCCGGTTTGCCATAATAATTGATTGAAAAAGAGTATTCTTTGAAGAGCCTCTTCAAAGTGCCTTGCAGGCTTGTCAATCATGCCCTCAAAAAACTTTGCAAACTTGAACTTGTCCGGACGGTTTGAAGCGTTGATTTTCTTTATGATTTTATAGATAAAGAGTTCAATTCCATCAAGCAAGGCCTGCTGGTTTTCAATAAACTCAGAGGACTTTAATCGGGACTCAAACTTATAGTTGTAATAGGCCTCATCATAATCATATAGGGAATATTTTAAAATGCGTGAATAGTCTATGGAAATATTGTCTATAACATGTCCGTCCTCACTCAAATTCTTAAATTCGTCCAAAAAGAATATGAATCCGGATTGGGAAATGTCAATTTCAACTTTCTGAAGAAGGTTTTTGATTTGAATCCCCTTTGAAAACTTGGAGCTGGAGAGATAGTATTTATGCATATTGCGAGCCAAATAACTGGAAGCCTTTTGACTGCTGCCAAACCTGCGGCTAAGTTTGCGTGCAGTGAATGCTAAATTGATTGACCTTTTTCCAAGTGAATTGTTTTCCGCCTTATGATAAGTGGATTTAGCAATGTTTTTTAAAATCGGATTCATGGTACATCCCCTAATAGTTTTATGAAAATTTTAAGATCTTAATAAATAAATTAAATAAAACCTTAATAAATAAATTAAATAAATTAAATAAATTAAATAAATTAAATAGATTAATTAGATTAATTA
>NZ_CALCYR010000313.1 GCF_937906425.1 uncultured Methanobrevibacter sp.
GAGATCTACACTCTTTCCCTACACGACGCTCTTCCGATCTTTTTAAGAATTCTAATTAAATAATTGAATTTATTTTTAATTTAAATTTTAATTTTTACTGATTTAATGGATTTGGAGTATTTGTAGTTTATTGTAATTGGTGATTAAATGACTTTTCATGTAATGATTATACCTACCTTAGGTTGTCCGTCCAATTGTGCATATTGTTGGGGTTCAGAAGAGAATGCAGAATTGATGGATATTGATGTAATAAATCAAATTGTTAAATGGCTGGCTGATTTTAGGGATGAACCTGTTCATTTTACCTTCCATGGTGGTGAACCTTTGCTTGCAGGTTATGACTTTTATAAGCAAGCCCTTCCTATTTTAAATGATGCTGGAACCCACCAAACCGAAGGTTTTTCATTACAAAGTAATCTCTGGCTATTGGATGAGGAAATGGCTGATCTGTTCTCCAATTATAATATAGCTATCAGTACAAGTATTGATGGTCCAAAGGAAATCAATGATTATCAAAGAGGTTTGGGATACTTTGACAAGACCATGAAATCCGTTAAGTTGGCTACAGACAAGGGCATTCAGATTAACTTTGTTTGTACATTTACCTCATATTCAAAGGATTTTTCCGATGAAATCTATGAATTCTTTAAGGAGAATGGTTTAAACTTAAAAATTCATGCAGCATTGCCTTCACTTCGTGGAGACAATGCAGATCCATGGGCCCTTCCTCAGGAAGAACATGGCAGATTGCTCATTGATTGGTTGGATAAGTATCTCTATGATTTGGACAAGTTTGTAATAATGGACTTGGACCATATTGCAAAAAGCAGTCTCAGACGTGTTGGAACACTCTGCACTTTCAATGATTGTATGGGAACAACATTGGCTGTAGGTCATGACGGTTCAATCTATCCATGCTATCGTTTTGTAGGAATGGATGAATACATTATGGGCAATGTTTATGACTGTCCTTCAATGGAGGATTTGGAAAAATCAGAGGCTTGGGACAAATTGATGGAATTTAAAAATTTTGTTGATGAGGATTGTTCCGACTGTAAGTTCATCAAGTTCTGCAGAGGAGGATGTCCGTATAATGGAATCGTTGCCACACAATCTCCAAAGGCAGTTGACCCTCAATGTGAAGCTTACAAGATGATTTTTGGTGAAGTTTCAAGACGTGCAAATGAGGACTTTAAGAAAAACGCGATGGCTGCATTTGGCGGAGCTCCAAGAATGAGAAAAGAGGGAGATCCATTTTCAATAATGGATTTAATGACTAAAATGTAATTTTAATTAGTTTTTACTTTTTTTACTTTTAAATTACTTTTTAATTTTTTTTTTAATTTAAAATTATTTTTTATTCTTTTTTTTAATTTTTAATTATTTTTATTCTTTTTTTACCTTTTTAATAGATTTATAATTATTTCTAATTATTTTAAGGATTTTATTTATTTTTTAATCTATTTTTTTTAATAAATTTACTTTAAAAATTTATTTTATAAAATATTATTTGAAAAAATTTTTTTAAAAAATTTTTTTAATAAAAATCATTTTGATTCCTTTTAAAACTAGATTTAATCGAATTGTTTTTTAGAATTCTATTTAAAATTATACTAATTAATTAGTTAACTATTAATAATATGTTTTTTAAATAAATATCTATATGATAATTTATTTTATCAATACTTTTAAACTAAACTAATTGTAAAATTTGGTTTCAATTGGTTTTTGAAATAGTATTAAACTAATTGTAAAATCAGTTTCAATTGGTTTAATAATGAATTAAATTTAGTATTTTATTAAATTTAAAATATTTATAGAGGCATCTTATGTTTATTAAAATTAGAAGAGATACTTTAATAATTCTTTTATTGGCATTTATTTTAATCCTATGTGGGAGATTAATAATTTATGTGGCATATGCCTCCTCTGCTGAAGTCGAAGAAGGTGTACCTATTGCAGGTATTATCGTAAAAGGAAACGACATAATTCCTATAGACAGTATCAGATATAATGTAGAGAACTCTGGATTGAGAGAGGGCAGTTATATTGATGGTGACATTTTAAAGACATCCATTCGGGAACTGCCTGTGACGGAGGCCGAGGCCAATGCTGAGAAATTCGTTAAGCAGTCTACAATTCCAGGTACCACTATCGCTCCAATTGCAGGAGCTGACGTTACCGTAAATAAGGAAACCGGAATTGTTACCGTAACAGTTATTGAAGATTTCTCAACAATTAACATTACAGGAAATAGTACTACTTCTACTGATAATCTTAATGATATTAATACATCAACAAGTGTTTACAATTACAGTATTGCAGGATAGGAGGTTAAAATTTGAATAAGAAGTTTAATAGATTTATTGGTTTAATATTTTTAGTTTTAATGCTCTTTTCAGTTATTGCAACTGTTTCTGCTACTTGTAACGTAATTGTCATTACCGATCCATCTGGACAGGATCCTAATGGAGCGGCTGCAGGAAGTATGTCCTTTGCAAACAACATGTTCCAGTCCTCATTCATCATGTCAAAGAATGATGGTTATGCAATGCTTTCCGGGGGGGAAGGTAATGGTACAGAAAGGAACTATGCGATTATTGATGCTCTTGCAGCAATGCAACATGGTTCAAGTCCATCAGCAGCTGCAGCTTTGGCCGGTAACTTTGACGGTATCCGTTTAGTTATCGGAGGACCTTCAATGGGAGCTGCTATCGGCGGAGACTATAACGCTTATCTTGTTGTTGTTGAAAATGACGGTACCATCAAGGTCACTCACCACCAAGGTGGTGTGGTACAGTTACCTCAAGGTTCCAAGGGAGCTATCATTCACTTGAGAAACAGTGAAGGTAACCCAATGTCCGGTACTGCAGATTCTGTACGTAAACAGACTGCAATCAATATTGGAAAAATGATTAGGGATGGTTATCCTGCAACCTACATCGTTGGAAAGGCTATGGAGGAAGTTGCTGTAGATTCCGGTGAGAAATACGGTGGGGGTGCAGTAAACCTTGTTTCATCCATAAGTACTGGAGACATGTTTGTACCGGATAGGGTAAATACAACAGGTTATCCAATGGATGAAGACTATTCAAAATCCTGTCCTCATTGCGGTTGGGCAACAGGTTTCCCTGATGCTGAAAATTACAATGTCTGTCCAATTTGCGGTAATGAATTGAATACCTATTCCGCTACAGATGTTTTAATCAATGCAATCACAGTTTCCAAGGATGCGGTTTCCGTTTCAGTTTATGGAAGTGACAGGGTAGGTCTGTCGGACATTACAAAGGCAGTAGTTGAGGCATCTGTTAAGAAATATGGTTATAATGCATCTTCAATAGCGGGATCACTTAATAAGGGTATTAATAATGGTCTTATTGTAGGTGTAGATTATGTAGAGCCTAGCGACTTAAATGTAAAGCCAGATGTTCGTGCTGTAGGTGTCTATTATAATCCATTGCCTAATGGCAGATCTTCTCCGGAATGGAACTTGCCTATTAATTCAATGGTTCTTACGATTTTAGGAACTATTCAAACGGCCATTGGTTTTGTTTTAATACTTTTAGTTGTTTTCAGAACACGGCTTTTGAAGTCCTTTAGAGATCGTATATCCTAATTGGTTTTTAACCAATTATTTTCTTTTTTTATTCTATTTTTATTCTTTTTTTATTCTATTTTTATTCTTTTTTTATTCTATTTTTATTCT
>NZ_CALCYR010000314.1 GCF_937906425.1 uncultured Methanobrevibacter sp.
TAATTAATTTTAATTAATTTTTATTAATTTTAATTTATTTTAATTATTTTTAATTTATTTTAATTTATTTTAATTAATTAATAAATTAACTAATTCTTTTTATCTTTTTTTTCAAAAAGGCTATAAAATCTATTTTTTATAATTTAATCATTTTTGTACACTATTATTCACATTATTTTAAATTATATTCATTTATTCTCTATTTATTTTCTATTTATTTTCTATTTATTTTTTATTTATTTCCTATTTATTTTCTATTTATTTTTTATTTATTTCCTATTTATTTTCTATTTTATTCGATTAGGCTTTATTTATGTAAATTTTCATTAATTTTTAAAATAGTTTAAATAGTATAAAAATTTAATATAACTATGTTATTATAACTTGTGTTAAGTTTAAATAATTAAAAGAAGATATATTATAACAATAGTTATTTAACTTATTGTTGATGATGTGGTATTTATGTTTGATGGTTTAAAAGACGAATTGACAGCTGCAAAAATGAGGGATCCTGCTGCAAGAAGTAGTTTAGAGATTCTTTGCTGTTATCCTGGAATTTGGGCTATTCTATTGCATAAATGGAATCATTGGCTTTGGACTCACCGCCTTCCATTTTGGGCAAGATTCTTTTCACAGTTATCAAGATTTTTAACCGGAATTGAAATTCACCCTGGTGCACAACTTGGAAAAAGGGTTTTCATAGACCATGGAATGGGTATCGTTATTGGTGAGACAGCTATTGTTGGTGATGATGTTTTAATTTATCAGGGAGTTGTTTTAGGCGGAACAAGTTTAAGTAAGGGAAAAAGACACCCTACCGTTGAAGATGCTGTGGTAATAGGATCAGGCGCTAAGGTTTTGGGAAACATTACTTTAGGACATTCCTCAAAAATTGGGGCAGGTGCCGTTGTATTAAATGATGTTCCTCCAGGAACTACTGCTGTAGGTGTACCAAGCAAAATTATTCAGGAGGAACGTAGCTGTGTAATGGATTTGGACCATGATTTCCCAGACCCTGTTGCAAATGCTATTGATTTATTATTGGAACGTCAAAACGAACTTGAAGAGCAAATTAATGTTTTAAATAAGAAACTCAATATTGAAAACTCTGAAATTACTAATGATTCAGACATTGAGGAAGTTTTCAAAAGTGATGACTGAATTTATGCATTTAAATTTTAAGGGGTTTTAAATTGAATTGATTTGTTTTTAATAAATTATTCAACTTTAATTTTAGATAATTGAATTGATTTGTTTTTAATAAATTATTCAACTTTGAATTTTAGATAATTGAATTTATTTCTTATTGAAGCTTAAATAATAATTTTAAACTTTAAATTTTATTATTTGTGATTTAAATAAATTTTTAACTTTAATTTTTATGATTTATAATTAAGTATATGATTAATGTGATATTGGAGGTATTTAATGAAACCACCTTGTGAGATGGTTGTATGGTATGTTATACCAGCAATACGATCTGAATTAGCAAAAGATTTGTTAAAATTAGGAATGAAACAAAAGAAGATTTCTGAATTAATGGATATTACTCAACCGGCTGTTTCTCAATATCTTACTGATAAAAGAGGTAGCGGCATTGAATTTAATGATGATGTAAAGGGATTAATTCAAGACTTCGCTAATGACTTAAATGAAGGTAAAGCAACTAAATTAGATATTATTCCACGTACTTGCTTTATTTGTAAAAGAATCAAAACCGAAGATGTTTTATGTCAAATCCATAAGGAAAAAGATCATATGCCTGCTGACTGTAAAGCATGTTTAGGTTCTGAAGCACATTGTTTATAATTAAGTAATATTAGTTAAATTTTAATTAATTTGATTTAGATTATTTAAGGCTTTTTAGCCTATTTGCTAAATGATCATGTTTTAGAATTTTTTTTATCTTGAAGGATTTAATTGACTTTTATTTTTAATCTAAATCGAGTTATTAATTCTTAACTAATTTTTTATATTTTTATTTACTCTTTGTAAATACTATTTTTTTAGAATTTTAAACTTTTAAACAGTCCTCTCTTTTCTTAGGATTGTTTTAGTTTTATGAAATGATTTAAATATGATTCTATTAAAATATAAAAAATAAAAATATATTTAAATTATATGTTATATAGATTTATTATGAATCAAGAAAATGTTCTTGATTAGAAATTAGTTATTATTTTCAATTTTATTAAATTATTATTAAAATTTATTAAATTATTCAGGCGATATAATGGAAGTTTATAGTACTATGTCAAGGGATAAAAAAGAGTTAAATACATTGTTTAAGGATAAGATTAAACTCTTTGTATGCGGCCCTACAGTTTATGATGATGCTCATATAGGTCATGGAAGAACCTATATCTCTTTTGATACCATTAAAAGATATTTGGAATTTAAAGGATACTCTGTATTTTATTTGCAAAATATTACAGATATTGATGATAAGATCATTAACCGTGCAAAAGAAAGCGGTGTTGATTCTAAATTATTGGCAGAAAAGTTCGAGAAAAGATTTATAGAAGATATGGCTGCTTTAAATGTAAAAAGTGTTAATTATTTTGCAAGAGCCACTGACCATATGGAAGAGATTTTGGATCAAATTCAAAGACTTATCGATAAGGGTTATGCTTATGTAACCGAAACAGGTGTCTATTTTGAAGTTGCCAAGTTCAAGGATTATGGAAAATTGGCAAATCGTAAGCTTGATGAACTTGAAACCCATAGGATAGATATTGACAGTTCCAAGAAAAGTCCAAATGACTTTGCATTATGGAAAAACAGGGAAGCTCCTGAATATGCAGGGGAACCTGTATGGGATTCTCCTTGGGGTAAGGGAAGACCTGGATGGCATATTGAAGATACAGCCATTACAGAAAAGTATTTCGGACCTCAATATGATATTCACGGTGGCGGACTTGACTTGATTTTCCCTCATCACGATTCTGAAATTGCACAGATGGAAGCGGTCTCAGGTAAGGAGCCTTTGGTTCAATATTGGATGCACACAGGATTTTTAAATGTTTCCGGTGAAAAGATGTCTAAATCTCTCGGTAACTTTATTACAATTAGGGATTTATTGAAGGAATATTCCGGTGAAACATTTAGATTGTTTGTTCTTGCCACCCATTATAGAAGTCCAATAGACTTTAGTGAAGTAAGTTTGCATCAGGCTGAAAAGAATGTCTCCAGAATTAAAAACTATTTGGAAACTCTTGATGAAAGGATTCAAGCTAAATTTGAAAGTGCAAATGTTTCAGATGACATTGCCCGACTTGCAGATTTAGAGGAAAATGAATTGTTTGAGGAATTGAATAATTTCAATTATTATGAGTCCAGTTATGATGTTCTCTCTGATGGTGTAAATGATTTCTTTGAAAGTATGGATGATGATTTCAGCACTCCAAAGGCAATTGCAGCTATTTTCTCATTTATTAAACAATCCAATAAGGACTTGGCTGAAGACAATATTATAATTGACGATCTTTTGGCAATTAAACATTGGTTTGCAGACATTTCCTACATTTTAGGGATTGATTTCTTTGATTATAAGGAAGAATCAAGTGGAAATGAAGTGGAATTGTTAAACATTATTGCTGACGTTCGTAAAAAGTTAAGAGCTGAAAAGCAATATGATTTGTCTGATGAAATAAGGGACAAATTAAATGAATTAGGTATTGAAGTAAGTGATTAATTTATTTTAATCCTTTTTTCTTTTTTTAATTTAATTCATTACATTATATTTAATGTTTTTTCTTTTTTTATTTTATAGATCGGAAGAGCGTCGTGTAGGGAAAGAGTGTA
>NZ_CALCYR010000315.1 GCF_937906425.1 uncultured Methanobrevibacter sp.
AATTTATAAATGATTTATTTTCAATAGATAAGTTAAAATATTCAATTTTACATATATTATATTATAATGAAAATTTATTAAATATGTATTTTTATAGGCATATTTTTAATTTATCATTAATCGGTACAATTTTCCGTTCGGTTGTTTTTTGGAAATTTGTTTATGGAACATTTTAAATTAAATAAATTACATAAATAATTAAGGAAAATAAAATGTACTTTTAATTAATCAAATTTATAAAAAATCTATATTAAAATTATGTTAAAATTATATAAAAATTATATAAAAACTATAAAAAAACTATATAAAAATTATATAAAAACTATATTTAACTACTATACTTGACTTTTATCAGTATATTTTAAAAAATGCAATGAATATTATGGTGATTAAATGGGAAGAGAGGCAAAATTAGCTTTGGAAGATGGAACTGTTCTAAAAGGAAAAGCCTTTGGTTATGAAACTGTAACCGTAGGTGAACTTGCTTTTTCAACTGGTATGTCCGGTTATACTGAGGCATTGACTGACCCTTCTTTTAAAGGACAAATTTTAATGTCCACTTATCCTTTGGAAGGAAATTATGGAGTCAGTGAAGATTGGTATCAATCAGACAAGGTACAGGTTGAAGGTTTTGTAGTGAGGGAGGCTTGCAAGAATCTATCAAATTATGGAACTCGCAAAACCTTGGATGAGTTCTTGAGGGAGTTTAAAGTTCCTGGAATTGAAGATATCGATACAAGAGACTTAACTTTAAAAATCCGTGAAAAAGGTTCCTTAAAAGCGGCATTGGCTACTGAAGAAATTGATGATGATGAACTTGTAGCTAAGGCTCGTGAACATAAAAGCATTATCGATTTGGATTTGGTTCCTTTAGTCTCCACACCTGAAATCAAGACTTTCGGTGACTTTGACAAGACTGTAGCAATTATTGACTGCGGTGTCAAAAAGAACATTATCAATTGTTTCCTTGAAAATGAAATTGGTGTTGCTTTATTCCCTTATGATACCGATTATCAAACAATTTTGGATTATGGTGTAGATGGACTTATGGTTTCCTCAGGTCCTGGAAATCCTGAAAGACTTAACAGCACAACTGAAAATGTGGAAAAATTAATTAACAAGTTCCCTGTATTCGGTATTTGTATGGGGCAACAGCTTGTTGCCAAGGCTTTTGGTGCCACTACCTATAAGATGAAATTTGGTCACAGAGGAGCAAACCAACCTGTAAAAGACTTGAAGACTGGAAAAGTATTTATAACTTCTCAAAATCATGGATTCTGTATTGATCCGGAATCATTGAAGGGCAGTGATTTGGAATTGACCCAAATCAATTTAAATGATGGCACTCCTGAAGGATTTGCACACAAGGAATTGCCTTTAAGAACTATTCAGTATCACCCTGAATCAGGTCCTGGTCCAAATGACACAAGGGTTTTGTTTGAAGAGTTCAGTCAAATGATTAGGGAGTATTAGATTAGTTTTTTAATGCTTATTTAAATGATTAGGGAGTATTAGATTAGCTTTTTAATGCTTATTTAAATAATTGGAGAGTTGTTTAGTAATTAATTAGTTAAATAAACAATTTTAATTGGAATTTCATTGTATTTTTTATAAATCAAATTTATGAATTATTGAATTATTACTTATGTGGATTTAAGAGAGGATAATATGCCTGTTGATAAGGATATTAGTAAAGTGCTTATAATTGGTTCTGGACCTATTCAAATTGGTCAAGCTGCTGAGTTTGATTACTCCGGTTCTCAAGCTTGCAAATCACTTAGAGAAGAAGGATTGGAAACTGTTCTGGTTAACAGTAATCCTGCTACAATCCAAACTGATATGGATATGGCAGATACTGTCTATACAGAACCATTAACTCCAGAACTTGTTCGTCAAATTATAGAAAAGGAAAATATTGATGCTATTTTGCCTACCATGGGTGGACAAACAGGTTTAAACATAGCAACTGAACTTGGAAAATTAGGACTTTTGGAAGGAATAAAGGTTATTGGTTCAGATGTTCAAACCATTGCTGATGTGGAAGACAGAGACTTGTTTGCTAACTTTATGGATAGATTAAATGAGCCTATCCCTAAATGTCAAGCTGTCGAATCTGTTGAAGAGGCTTTGGAAGCTGTTGAGGATATTGGATATCCTGTGATTGTCCGTCCCGCATTTACCCTTGGAGGTACTGGTGGTGGAGTGGCCAACAATGAGGAAGAGCTTATTGAAATTACAAACCATGGTCTTGACATGAGTTACATTAACCAGGTTTTAATCGATGAATCAGTTCTCGGTTGGAAGGAAATCGAGTTTGAGGTCATGAGAGATAAAAACGACACCTGTATCATTGTATGTAACATGGAAAATGTGGACCCTATGGGTATTCACACAGGAGACAGTATAGTAGTTGCTCCTATTCAAAATTTAAATGATGAGGTCTGTCAACGCTTAAGGGATGCTTCAATCAAGATTATCAGAAACTTGGGAATTAATGGTGGATGTAATATCCAGTTTGCATTAAACCCTGAAACAAATGAATATAAGATCATTGAGGTAAACCCTCGTGTAAGCAGAAGCAGTGCGCTTGCATCCAAGGCAACAGGTTATCCTATTGCAAAAATATCCTCCAAGGTTGCACTTGGTCTTACATTGGATGAGATTAAAAACGACATTACCAAGGAAACTCCTGCTTCCTTTGAACCATCTATCGATTATATTGTTGTAAAAATCCCAAGATGGCCTTTCGATAAGTTTAAAGGCATAGACAGAAAAATCGGCGTTCAGATGAAGGCAACTGGAGAGGTAATGGCTATCGGCAGAACCTATGAAGAAGCTATTCAAAAGGCTATCCGTTCCTTAGACATTGGATTGCATGGTTTTGAATATCTTGATTACACTGAAGACAATCTCATAAACCCTACAGATGAAAGGCTATTCCAATTCTATTCAGCAATCAAGGATGGAAGATCCGTTGAGGAACTTGCTGAAATGTCTAAGATGGATGCATTTTTCCTATACAAAATCAAAAACATAGTTGATTTTGAAGCTAAGGTTACAAAAGAAGCTTCTAGAATGTTCTGGAAAATAAGCGGAACAGATAAAGAAGGAAAAACTTCCGTCGTCTATGTTCAAGGTACTATTCACATTGGCTCCAAAAATCTTTTTCCACTAGACAAAGCCGTTCTGGATGCTTTTGCTTCTGCGGATCTTGTTGCAGGAGAACTTTCAGCAGATGATATGAACAGCATACAGATAAAAGCAGTGCGCCTCATTCAGGAAAGTTTTATAAAGGCTGGGGGCAAAAAAATAAGCGACAGTCTTTCCCAAGAAGAAATCGCTTCGCTCAATACACTTTTGGGTTCTTCCATGGTCGTTACATCTTTGGATAGGGCAGAACCTTGGGTGCTTTCCCTTTCGCTTTTGGGAAAGACAGTTCAGGAAACTACGGATCTTAGCGCTAACTATTCAGTTGACTCCTATTTTTTAAAACTTGCCTCTGAATCTTCCAAAGAAGTAATTGGCCTTGACGACATACAGGCCCAGTTCGATGTACTTACATTCGGAACTTACGAACAGCAACTAAAGATTTTAAAGGCTACCATAAAAGAGTGTTCTGACCCAAAATCAATTCAGGAAACCAAGGCAGAACTTGAAAACTTGTACGCAGCATATCTTGCAGATGATGTTGCAAAGGTTGCATTGATTTCTCAATCATCCAACGAAAAGGACATAAGCGACTACGATGACTTTGGAGAGGAATACTTAAAGGTTGTCTACGACAGGCGCAACGAAGACTGGGCAAATGATATAAAGGGCTTTTTAGAGAAAGGCGGTGTGAGCTTTATTTTTGCAGGCTGTGCCCATTGGGTTGGAAAAAAATCCGTCTTTGAATATATGCGTTCTCAGGGCACAATCGAGTGAGTTCAAAATCATCTTTTCTATTTTTATTGTGCTCTTTTATATTTGTCTTTTTATCCGTTTCGTGTATTTCGCTACCAAAGGCTTTATTTCCAGGCAGAAAGTCTTTGCCTGTTTTGGAAAAGATGGAAGAGCGGATGTTTTGGCGAATCCGTGGCTACAATTCTAGCGGAAAGAAATTTACAGTTTATATCCAAGGCACAATTCATGTAGGAGACGAAAGGCTTTATCCCTTAGAAAAAAATGTCCTCAAGGCCTTTCACTCATCTTCTACACTTATCTCTGAGCTAAGCGGAGAAGACTTAAAGATGTTCAGCGATGAAATCCGCGAAAGAACTACAGGAAGCTTTTCTAAGGCTGCTGGACGGACTGTAACTAAAAATCTTTCTGCTGCAGAAAAAGAAAAGCTCCGCCTTATACTTGATGACGAGACAATCGACTTTCTGACCCTGCTTGAACCTTGGTGCATGATTATGGCGCTTTGCTCTTCTCCACAAGTGCAGTCCAAACTTTCACCTGATTTTTCCCTTGACGAATATTTTTCCAAACTGGCTGTGGAAGAAAAAAAGGATGTACTTGGCCTTGAGACATTGGAAGAACAACTCGATTCCATAAGCGGCGGAACTTACGACGAGCAACTTTCCCAGCTCAAAGAAATACTTTCGGGAATTGATGCTTTAGCTTTTAAGCAGGAAATGAATTCTGCAAGCATGGACTTATACGAAGCCTATCTTGCCTGCGATATGGAAAAGATGAGGGAACTTACCACAGAAGATGAGCGCAATAAAAAGTGGGCGGAGAGGCTTTTGTCCTATTTTGAAACAGGCGGAACATTTTTTGTCTTTGCAGGTTGTGCACATTTTGTTTCAGAAAATTCTGTCTTCGATTATCTTGAAGATTGGGGGGCTGTTCGGCAGTGTTCAACCGTGGTTCGACAAAGCTTACCAACCGAACTTCAAGATTCAGGGTCAAAGTAGACTTCTATATGAAACTTAAAGTCTTCATTTTCCATGGAAAGCATGTCTTCTAGCGTGTAGGTTTTGCTCTGGAAAAATACTGAATTTACATAGTAGCAGACAGGAATATTTTTGAATTCATCTCGGTCAAAAATATCGGTGTTCCAGTTTACGTCCTTTCCCAAAAAGAGCTGATTTGTCCTGTCTTCGATTTTTTTGTGGGAAGCGTAGATGTTCCGCTGCCCCTTCATTCCGTATTCAGAGAGGTATTGCACTTGCTCGTCTGTTAGTCCGCTCAGGCTACCGTCCCCTTCATAACGGAGGGAGCCTTCTATTATATACTCTTTGTAAAGTTCTATTCCCTTTTC
>NZ_CALCYR010000316.1 GCF_937906425.1 uncultured Methanobrevibacter sp.
TTCATCCTATATTCCTCTCTTTCTAGTAAAATCTGAAATTATTTCATCTATATTCATCTGTTGCACAGCTTCTCTTGATGATTTCATATGTTTTTCAATCTTCTTCTTTTCATCTTTTCCTGCTTTTAGTTTTTCAGCATCTTCATGAAGAAGCTTTGCTTGGAATAATTTCTTTAATATATCATCTTGAACTACTGAATAATCTGCATCTGAATAGCTATATTCTTCATATGTAAGTTCGTCTGCTTTTCGCATAATCTTATCATATAAAGTTTGAGAATCATCATCTCTTTTTGCAAATTTTGTTTTAGTTTTTTGAATTTGAGACATAATATCTGTAAGTTGATTTTTATAGCCTTGAATTTCTAATTTTTTAAATTATTGAAAAGGTAGTTTTTATGAAAAATAAACATATTGTAATAGTTAGTTTGATTTTACTAACTATTTTAACAATGGGTGCTGCCAGTGCATCGGATTTGGATGATGGGCTTGCAGTTGATGATTCAGGGGATGATTTATCAGTCTCTTCTGTTGATTCGTATGTAATTTATGAAAATAGTGGAGATTTGGTTGCTGATGATTCAAGTGATCTAATCTCAAGTGATAATCCTAAGGAAATTGATTCAAAGAGCATATCCAAGAATTATCTTAGTGATGGAAATGAAACCATTTATATAAATGATACTGGTTATGGAAATGGCTCTTATTTTGATAATGAAACTTCTTTAGATAATGGTACTGATTTTGGTAATGGTACTGATTTGAATGGTACTGATTTTGGTAATGGTACTGATTTGAATGTCACTGTCTTAGAGTCCATTCTTAATGTTTCAGCATCAAATATTGTTTATGGTGAAATTGGTGAAATTAACATTATATTAACTGATTCTAATGGTAATTTGATTAATGGGACTATTGATGTGTTTTTAAATGATCGTGAGGTTTCTTATGATATCGAGGGAATGGACATACTGTCTCTTGCAAATCTGCCGGCTGGTGAGTATAATTGTACTGTAATATTTAATGGCAGTGCTTATTATTCTTATTCTTCAGCTAGTACAAGTTTTGTTGTTTCTAAGGCTCAATCTCTTTTGTCTGTTAGTGTTGAGGATATTTTTTATGGTGAGGTTGCTGTTGTTTCAGTTTCAGTGACTGATCTTAATTCCAATCCTGTTTCAGGTATGGTGATTTTGGCTTTGCCTGATTGTAATGCCACTGTGGGTGTGGTTGATGGTTTTGGATCATATTCCGCTTCAGGTTTGGATGTTGGTAATTATAGCGTTATGGCAATCTTTTTAGGTGGTGAGAATTATCTTGGTTCAAGCAACTCCACTGTCTTTGCTGTCATTGAAAATGATGTGGGCAATGAAACTAATGTCACTGTCTTGGATTCCGTTATAGCAGTTTCTGCAGAGGATATTGTTTATGGTGAAGATTGTATAATTGTTATCAGTTTAACAGATGTTAACGGCAGTCCTATTGATGGAACAGTTGAATTCGTTTTAGATGGTAATGCATATGTGTTAGATATTGCTGATGGAGTGGGACAGCTTGTTTTGTCTGATTTGAATGCCGGTGCTTATGCATTAAATGCAATTTATTCAGGTGATGAAAACTATGCTTCTTCATCAGTATCAAATGTGATTATAGTTCAAAGAGTAGATACCATTCTTGATCTTTCAGTAGATGTTGATGATGGAATTACAGTCATTGTCCACTTATTTGACATTAATGAAAATCCTGTTTCAGGAAATCTTGAGTTATATTTCGATGATTGTGCATATACAGTAGAAACTGATGAAGAGGGTTTAGCTTATTTAGAATTGGAAGAACTTGAGCCAGGAGAATATGTGCTTGTTGCTAATTATCCTGGAGACGATAATCACCTAAATACAAACATGTCTGTGACTTTTGAAATTGAAGATGATGATGAAGGTGATGATGATGAAGGTGATGAGGATGAGACAATCGTCACTCCTGAAAATTTCTTTGACTTCTTTGATGAAAATGGTCTAATGACTACCGAAGCTCGTTTTTTAGTCTTTGAAGGTGAATTCTCTGCATCAGAACTTTATATATCTTCCATAACAATCAATGATGATGTTAGAATTGAGGGTAGAGATGCTGTATTGAATGATACTCGAATAATCATTGGTGAAGGTGTAGACTGTGAAATTAATGATTTGGTCTTAAATTATGCCGGTGACGGTGATTTAATTTATGTTGGAGGAGCATCCAGTTTTGTCTTTAAAAATAACCTGATTGATTACTCTTCCAGTTCAAACCTTAGCTGTGCAGTGAATATTACAAACTGTGACTTTGTGGATGTAATTGGCAATAGCATTGACATCTATGGCCAATCTTATGTTTACGGTATCAATATTGATTCAATGGACTTTTATATTTATTCTAATGCAATAACTGTTGATTCTGAATATTATGCTTCAGCAATAAGCATTAACGGTCCAAGTTTAGGGGATGTAATGTCCAATAATATTAATGTTAGAGCAGAAAAGATGGCCTATTCAATCAATACCAATCCTGAAGGAGGTCTTCAGGTAAGGTATATTGATAATGAGATTTGGGCTCGTTCATACTTTGCTGTAGGTATTTATGACGATTCAGAAGAAATAAGAAACAATAACATTGAATTGGAAGCAAATTATGCTTATGGTATTGTAGTGCTCAGTGGAGGAACTCTTGTTAAAGGCAACCAAGTCACATTGGACACTACAAATGAAGGTGATGATGATGATGTCAGTGATGCTGAGCTTGAAATTGGAACTGCAGGCATTGTTGTAAAAACAGATTCTGAAGATTTAGTAACTATAACTGGCAATGATGTTGATTCAAACGATCAATCAGTTTCATTGCTTTCAGGAAGTTCTGAAATTACAGACAATAAGTTAAACGGATATGTAAATGTTGAAAGTGAGGGCAATACCATTTCAAACAATAAAATTTTCACTGATGAGGAATATGCCATTGTCATATCCTCTTCCGGAAATGAAATCAGCAACAACAAGCTGGTTGCAGATGGAAATGAGGGAGATGATGCTGTAAATGATGAAAATGGTGAAAATGATATTGGGGACAATCGTGGAAGACAAATATTAACAGAAGGTGATGTCACCATAGAAATAGTTGAAGATGAGTTCTATTATATGAATGATGAGGAAGCTATTGTTATGCTTACCCTTCCTGAGGATTATGAAGGCTGCATTGTCATTACAGGTCCTGGTGTTGGAGATTTATTTGAGAAAGAATTAGATGATATTGAATATGAATATGAATATGATGATGGATTCATTACTTATTACATCTATCCTGCAGACCTTGATTATTATCCTAATATTTATGAGATTACTGTCAGATTCTTTAATGTTGATGGTGATGTTGATGTTGAGTTTACTGGAAGCATGTATCTCTATGATGATTATCAAGTGTATGATGAAGATGCTGTTACCATAGAAATATTCGGTTATCTTGTTAATGCTCATTCTGATGAGGATACTATCGTCCAAGTGACTGTTCCTAGTGAATATGAAGGTGCAATTTCCATCATGCTTTATGATGATTATGATGAATATACAATATTGGATTGGGCTGTGGATGAGTTTGAAAACTATTTTGAAGATGATGGATACATAAGTTATATCATCCTTCCTGCAGATCTGGATTTATTCCCTGGATATTATGAGATATCCGTCAGATATTTTGATGCTGATAATGATTATGAGGTACGTTTCGATGGATTTATCCAATTGGATGAGGATGATCAGTATTATTATGATGAGGATGCAGATGTGGGAATTAAAATCTATGATGTGGCTTTTTATGACAGTGATGATGAAATCGTTATAGTGACTGTTCCTAGTGACTATGAAGGAGTAATCTCCATTTTTGTTTGGGATGAAGAGGAAGCAATATTCTCAGCTAATTTGGAAGACTTGGATAAGTTTGATGATGAGGGATATGCCGACTATTTCATTTATGCAAGCAATCTTGACTTAGGCCCTGGATATTATGATATTGAAGTCCTATTCGAAAATGACCTTTATGAGGTTCGTTTTTCAGGAATTATTGAATTGTATGAAGATGAATGGGATTTTGATGGTGACTTCGGTTATGATATTTATGATTTTGTTAGCCTTAATGATGAGGATGCCCTTTTTATTTGGCATAATGGCAATATAGATGAGGGCAGAATCGAAATCACTGTTGATGATAATGACCCAGTTACAAGGGATCTTGATGAAGATTATGATGATCGTTGGACTATTGATGATTTAGGAATTGCTGAAAATGGAATTTACACCATAAGTGCAAAATATGTCTCTAATGATGAGGAGCAAATCATCTTTGAGGATAAAAAATTGTATGTAAGTGATATTCAAGTTAGAGCTGGGGATTGGAGTGTCTATGTTGATGACCCATTGTTTGTTTTAGCAATATATGGTGCAGGTGATGATACCAGTATTTCTGTAGATGGTTCTGATTCTGTTTCAGGACAAAGATTGCCTAATAGGGGTCCGCTTGTTTGGTATCTCTCTGATTTGGGAATAAGTTCTACAGGGGAATATGATCTTACACTTCACTTGTATGATGAGGATGGCAATTTGTTTGCTGATTATCCATGTGCCCTAGATGTAATTGGAATTGGAGAGGAATATTACAGATTAGTTCATAATATTGATTGGGACTACTTCACTTCAAGCACTCCTGTAGCAGCTTTATACTGTCCTGAAGGTAGTGAAGGTGCTATAAACATTGAAATTTATTATGCTGATGAGGATGATGATGAATATCTTGATTATGAACTTTTATATGTCATTGATGATGAGATAAGCGCTTCCGATATAGATGATTTCAAAATCTGGACTTTGGCTGATTTAGGTATTAATGAACCTGGCTGGCATTACGGAGTTGTCATTAAGGATTCTGATGATGAAATCATTTTTGAATTCGAATTCGGTGCAATGCTTTATCACGCAATCGATATATTTATTGATGGTGAGGCAGGTCTTAATTATGACTGGCTCGTTAATATTAATTCTCCTTTAGATAATGATGGTGAAGTCATTCTTATGATTGGTGATGAGGTCTATTTCAATGATACATTGAAGAATTTGGCTGCAGAATTTGGTGAAAACGGCAACGACATTAATTATCACTTTGGTCCAGTTAATTTTAACATCACCATTGCTCCAGGTCACTATGATGATGTAATGGTTTACTATAATGGATTTGATGGATATAGGACTGACAGTTCTGTGAATGAGGATAATCCAAGTTCACTTGACTTCGTCATTGATTATGATTTTGATTGGAATGTTAGGGGTGTTTATTATGAATACACAGATGATGGTGTCATAGATATTTGGTATAATGATAATATAAATGGCGGCAGATTTGTAATCATTACAAAAGATGAAGATGGCAATGAATACACTTCCTCTTATAAGGATTATAATGAAGACCATAATGACAGATGGGAACTTAATGAACTCAATATTCCTAATGCTGGAGAATTTTCATCTATTGGAAAATATAATCTGACATTAAAATACATATCTGATGATGATAATGAGATTATTCGTGATGATAAAATATTACAGATTCTTGCCATCTGTCCTAAATATGATGAGTATGTTGATATGGACTGTCCATATCCTGTACTTGTAATCGAACAAATCAGTGATGTGACTGAAATTAGGGTGAATGGAGATTTAATAGAATCTGAAGGTGTAAAAGTACCTACTAGAGGCTATGTCGCTTGGGATTTATCTGATTTAGGAATAAGTTCTGCTGGTGAATATATAATTAGCATAGACTCCTATGATGCTGAAGGCAATTTCCTTTCCAACTTTGAATATGTCTTATATGTAAATGATCCTGAACTGGATAATGATGGTTTCAGAGTAATTGTAAACTTCTATTGGAATTATATATTAGATACTCCAGTATTCGGTTTATACTGTCCTGAAGGTTCACAAGGCGATATAAGCATAGAGGTTTATGGTCCTGATGATAATGAAGCTCTTTTAAATACAGTTTCTGATTCAATATCTGCATCTGATATTGGCAATATTAAATCCTGGACTTACGGTGATTTAGGACTTGATATTAGCGGTGAATGGCATGATTATAGATTTGTAATCAAGGATGGTGATGGCAATATCATTAGAAATGCTTGGGATGATGAAATCGGTGAAGTATATAAGTCAGGTTTTTTCCTTCATCCTATAGATTATATTGGGGTTGAGGAAAACACTTTCCTTAATGATCAATG